>JBJTUB010000001.1:0-4430 GCA_046080465.1 Vampirovibrionales bacterium
CACCCGCCAGCTAAAATCGAAATCACTAAAGGAACTCGAACGGGTGGGTTGAAACCCGTACCCTACAAAGAGCTAACCCTTTCTTTGTGGGGGATGGCCACGCTTCGCTCGCAATGACATAGGGGGCTTAGGTTTTCATGCTTTTGCCCTGGGGCAATGGGGGCGTTAGCCCCCGTTAATAAACTAGGGGGAGCCTTTGAGAGGTTTTTCACAATGAGGATCTTGCGTAAGAATTGAGATTGTCCCTCCTCACTGTGGGGGCGAACGCCCCGGCCTCTCAAAGTCGTCTGAAAGACGACACAAAACGAAGGACTTAGAAACCTCGACAAACCCTTTTGCAAAGTTGCCTATTGTTCACGCTTTAAACGCCGATGTCCACGTATTCAGGCGTAATTGCTCCAGTGCAGAAAGAGACATGCCCTGTTGGTACAACAACGCATATTCCCCCGCTAGCGTGGTGCCAAACATGGGTGGGTCGTCGCTATTCAGGGTAATGCACAAGCCCGCCTGCACCATGGCGTGAATGGGGTGCGGTTGCCCTTTAGGTACCACGCCTGTGCAATAGTTGCTGGTGGGGCTTACCTCAATCGGGATTTGGTGGTCTCGTAAATAATCCACTAAAACGGGGTCTTCCAAACAACGCACACCGTGGCCAATACGTTCAGCGTGCAATAGCTCTAAGGCTTGCCACACACTTTCTGGGCCAGCCGCCTCACCTGCATGAGCCACCACATGCAACCCATGCCGACGAGCTTCGGCAAAGGTTTCCATAAACAGCCGTGGCGGAAACTCGGCCTCGATGCCACCCAAGCCCAAGCCTGTAAACACGCCAGCCCGCTGACCTTCTAATACAAAGGCCAATACGGCCTCTTGCGTGTGGGGTAGCTCTCGAGAAATATCGGGAATCAAGTTCACCGTCACACCGTAGCGTTGTTGCCCCAGCACTAGGGCTTCTTTTAGGCAAGCAATCCATTCGCTTTGGCAAAACTTACCTAGGGATAAACTACTAGAGAGAAACGCATCACTATGCACAATCCCTTGTTCGGCTTGGCTTGCCATAAAGCCCAACACCAACGCCTGATAATCCTCGGGGCGTTGAATACAGGTACTCGCCAAGGTATACACTTCTATAAAATGGTTAAAATCTTTAAAGTGATAAAACTGTTCCCATTCTTGCAAGGTGTTGGCTGGCAAACTGACGTTGTTTTTCTGTGCCATCTGCCAAAACACGGCAGGGGGCGTGGCTCCTTCAATATGCACATGCACTTCCGCTTTCGGGCGTTGCAACAGAGCCTCCAACGTGGCGGGTGTTTCTTGAGATATCTTCGATGAAGAGAGGGAGCAAGCCGATGGGTCTATCATCACAAACAAACTTTCTGTTAGCCAGTTTTGTCACACCTTTTTCATAAATTTTATGAATTGTACCACATACGTGTATAAACGCAAGCACATTTATAGAGAGTGTTAACTAAAGGTTGTTTACAAACGATGTTAGTCCCCTGCCTTAAGTTGCCCTCTGGGCAACGTAGAGAGGCCGGGGCATTCGCCCCCACAGTGAGGAGGGACAATCTCAATTCTTACGCAAGATCCTCATTGTGAAAAACCTCTCAAAGGCTCCCCCCTAGTTTATTTATAGGGGCTTCGCCCCTATAAACCCCATTTTTAGCTCTTTACGCTTCTAGCTTTCGGTACCTCATTGTGTGGGCGAACGCCCCCAGCGTTCAACGCTTCATTGCACGCCCGAATGGGCTTTTGCAGAGGGTTCTATACTTTGTTCGTGCCCTAGCTGAATACTTTTTGTTGAGATTTGAATATATTCTATTGATATCTTTATTTTTATATATATTATATATATAGTATTTAATTATTGGTGGACTCGTTTATTTTTAAAATTAGAAAAGGAAATGACTGTAACAATGGCGGATGTACCTAAAAAACCCCTTGCTTCTGGGGTTGTATCTTTGTTGAGTGTTGGGGCTACTGTTGCTCTAGGAAGCGTGTGGCATGCTGCTAGTCACATTGCTGAACAGAGTCGCCGCATGAGAAGGGCTTTGTGGGGTTGTTGAACAAATGAGCAATAAATCTCGGAAGGGTGAAAGGATAGATGAATACGGGAGTGCACAGCGAGCGTTTGGAGAATTTTGCCCCAAAAGCGAGCCTGCCACTATTCCCTCCCCCTCCCCCTCTCCCTCTTCTAAAGCGAGTTTAGGAGTATCACCACTTTCTTCCTTATTCCGAGTTCGACCATTATAGTCGAAACGTCTCAGTTTGGTGGTAAGTTGCCCTTTGGGCATGGTTGGAGTCTCCTTCTTTGTGGGTGTAAACGAAAGAGAGTCCACATCCAGCACTTGACCGCTCCCTTCCTGCGTCACTTCTATCTTGAATCTGCCTTGCTTCACTACGATCGCAATGACGAAAAGCGTCTGCAGAGGTTTCTATCGTTCTGCAGAAAGAGCTAACAAGGCACGTTGCTCTAATAGCTGTTGCTGAATCAGGCTGGCTGTTAGCTGAGTGTAGCCTAAGCCTTGCACACTTTGATACGTCTCATGAGGCAACCCACAGGGGTGTAGCGTTGATGGAAGGTGTAACTCCACAGGGTGAGGCTCTACCTGCAAGGCAACCCCATGAAGCGTGACCCACTGTTGCACCGCCACCCCAATAGAGCCTATTTTATAGGGGCGAGCCTCTAAGCCACTCTCCGCACACGGCCACGCCCAAATACCCGTGCTGGGGGCGGGGGTATGAATACGCACGCCTAACGCTTCAAGGCTGGCATTAAACCAATCGGCCAAACACCGCAGATGCTCGCGAACCTGCTGGGGGTGCTGTAAACGCCGTATAGGGTAAACAATCAACTGCTGGGGCGTGTGTAGGGTCAGCTCCCCTCCACGCTTAGTTTCAGCCAACTGCCACTGTGGGTTTTGTCGCACAAAGGCCACGGCTTCTGCTTGCTGTTGTTGCGGTGTTGCACGTCCTAGCGTCAGCGTTGGTGGGTGCGAGCAGAAAATCAGGGTTGGCCAAGTTTGTTGTTTAGCACTATACTGAAGATCTAAGCCTGTTGAGTAATCAATACACCCAGCTTGGTGTATCTGCCATTGTTCCGTTTGATTCATAAATGATGCCTTTGGTAGTTTGGATATTCATCTTTAGATGTATTTTTGTGCATTTTTTGAACGAACCCCTTTACAACAGGTTCAACAACAAGTAACATAGTAAACAGTTAGTTACCTACAACACATGCTTGTAAGTAAAGAGCTTGTTCACCCTCTCTTTGAAATCGTACATTTGTATCTTGTATCTCTGTTATATCACAAAATCACGATTCAACTAGATAATGTCAACACCACTGGGTGGTAGTGCTTGTGACTACCTTTTTAAGCGAGTGAATCGTTCGACAATAATCACTGTTTGGACTGCTTGATTATTGACTGTGTTAATCGTTTATTTTTTTCTAAGGAGCCTAGAGAAACCTCCATGATGATGAGCCAAACTGCCCCTGCTTCTGTTCAGCTCGATGCCCCCACTCCCACGGTCAAACCTGCTGCCACGTTAAAAAGCGTTAATGCAGGTTCTCGGCAAAAACGCAAAGCCACCAAAGAAGAACTGCAGCACTACCAGTACTTGGCAGAAGAGCGTTTAGGCCACTGGCAAGAAACCCTTGAAAGCAGCCCTGAACCCACGGTGGGCCCTTATCGTCAGTGGAGCCCCAGTGCGGTGGCTTGCTTTGTGCGTAACGCCCAGTGTGAGGGATGCTTTTACAGTCAGTTTTTTGGCGATAGTGACCACGGTTGCCAAATGAAGGAAGCAGTGAAGCATTTACTCACCAAGCTTGGCCCCCCCAACAAACGCCAACTTTCAAAATTGAGCTGAGCCGTCGTTCTTGCAAAGGGGTGCTTACCCTCGCAATTGTACGCCCGAATGGGCTTTTGCAGAGGTTTCTATAATCAGTTGTTTGAAACGATGGAAGAGCTTGAAGCAACCCTATTGAAGGGACTTCCTTTGTTTGAAAAACAGCTAGCCCGACTCTCCTGCGTCACTTCTATCTTGAATCTGCCGTAAATATATAGTATCCGCTTTATGGGCTATCCTCATCACTATCCGATGAAGTTGACGGCCTATAAAGCTTTTTTATTGTAAACTAAAAGTATGAAACCTATTCACTACCCAAGTAAGCTCGTTCGCATCGTATAGTATTTTGAAATATTTTTGAATCGTAGTAGACTGTACAGATGGGATACGTTTAGGGATAGCCTTCTACGAAGCCATTCAACACTTCTTTGAAAAAGAGTCGTAAATTATTTAAAATACCATACATACAAACAAACACATACCTAATGCCTCACCTCACCCCCCCCACCGTTGATTCAATAAAAATGCCTCCCTCCATCCCCTCCAGTGACAACGCCCACTGGATTCATCGAGATGCCAAG
>JBJTUB010000002.1:0-4487 GCA_046080465.1 Vampirovibrionales bacterium
AGAAATTAAAGCTCCTCCTATCTTTGCTACCTTGCGAACTAGCAAAGCTAGTCAATCAGACTTAGAAGCAAATGGCGAAACCATTTACGCCACCTTAAAAACGCAAGCCCTTGAAAGTGGCGACCCTCAAACCGCCAGCGACTTCTACTTTTGGCAACAGTGGTATAAGCTCAAGGGTTCCTTGTTCAAAGAAAAACCGATTGAATGGGTTTATTACAGTCTCTCGATGTTTGGGTTATCGGTGTGGGTGCCGTCTCTATGGTTTGTCGGCAGTAGCTTTGCGTTTGCTGGGTTGTATCATGGGTTGAATACACCCACGGTTGTAGGCTCTTTTATTGCATCGGCTTTCAAACCCGTAAGTGATGCGTTGTTTATAAAAGAATGGGTGGCCACGTTGGGGCTATTATTGCCTAACGAAACCAAAGAATCGTTTAAACTAGTGATGACTACCGCCAACGAAGATAGTGGCCTGTTGATGGGCTTTTTAGTCACGATTCAGCTACTACTCCATGGGTTTTTAGTGTTTCAAATTGGTTCGGCGATTCGTAACAAGGTGAAACGCTAGGCTGGTGGCCTCCCTCACCCCAGCCCTCTCCCCCATTCTATTCATAAGGGAGAGGGAGCAGGAACATAGTGCGGACGATTCGTGAATCGCCCCTACGGTTTAATACGCAAAGGAACGCAACATCCACGTGCCGTTTGACGCAACCAACGTTCGGTGCCTAATTGCGTGGCCGAATGGCCCCGAATGGGCCTAGCCTTTTTAATATAAATTGGTTATGCTATAAGGTATCTAATGTACCTGTATTGAAAGTTTTGGTCACATGCCTTTAGTTGTTTATCCCTGTGTATGGCTATGCTTGATGCTGTTAGGCCTTGTGCCTGCTTATGCCAACACCAACCCCGCCCCTGGCCAAACCCCTGGCGGTATTATTCAAACGAACCGAGATTTTACAGGCGGAGCGATTCGGCCAACGCAGCCTGCTAAGCTCCCAGACGTTCAGGGCAAAGAAGCCCAGACCATTCAAAAAATCCAAGTGGAGCAACCCGATATTTACGATCCGCTTAAACGCAAAATCCCCATTAGCCATATCACCGTTGAAGGTAATACGGTGGTTTCCAACCGAAAACTGGCTCCTCTGCTGGCCACCTTTGAAGGGCAATCGTGGACACTGGCCGAACTGCAAGATCTGCTGGCCGATGGCATTGGCAAACTGTACGAAAAGGAAGGCTACGTCACGGCGGTGGCGGTCATTCCCCCGCAATCTATTAAAAACGGCGAGCTGTTAATTAAAGTCACCGAAGGCGTGCTGGAAAGTGTCACCTTTGAACCCAAGCGTTACTTTAAACAACAGGCCGTACTACCAAGGGTTAGCACCAACGTGGGCGATCCCCTAAACATCAACGATTTGCTTCGCACCTTACGCCGCATAAACGAATCGCCCGATATCGAGATAGGGGCAACCCTCAAACCTGGGCAAGCCCCTGGCACCACGGCCTTGGTACTCACCACGCTAGAAGAAACCCGCCCCTATCATCTAAGTGGCTTTAACGATAACTTAGGGCGGGCGAACATTGGTTTTCAACGGGCGGGGTTAACCGCAAGCCATAACAACCTGTTTGGCATTGGCGATACGGCCTACGTATCCACGGGCTGGAGCCGTAACGGGTTTACACAACTAGCTGGCTATGAAGCACCCATCGGCTCGCACGGTACCAAACTGGGTGTCAACCAAGTGTATACCAACTTCGATTTTGAAACCGCCGCTGGCAAGGTGGATGGCCACGCTACCATTCTGCAAAGCTATGTTAAGCAAGAGCTTTTTAGAAACGAAACCCTGACGCTGGAAAGTGAACTGGGCTTGGCTATTAAACAATCGGCGGTGAATTTTATTAGTCAACGTGCGGGGCAAGACCGTCTCACCGTGTTTACCCCTGCCCTCAGCTTACAGCATTCCGACCGTTTTGGGCGTACCTTGGTTCGGAGTGAAGTGGGCTTAGGGGTCGATATGCTGGGATCCATGACCAACCGAGAAAATGGCTTGAGTCGGCCTGGGGCAGGTAGCCAGTTTGCCCGCTGGACACTGACGGGGATACGTTCCTTGGTGTTACCGCCTCAATTAGGCTATATGGTGTTTAAATCGTTTAACCAAATTGCCTTTAACCCACTGAACCCCTTAGAGCAACTGCAACTAGGGGGGAATGCCACGGTGCGGGGCTACAGCGAGGGTCGGTTTATTGGCGATAGCGGCTTTATTTTAGGGGCAGAATCACGCACGCCTGTACGAGTTTTTCCGCAAACGGCGATGTTGCCTAAAACCCAACTTCCGTGGAATGAGGTGTTTGAATTCGTCAACTTTGTTGAAGGGGGTGCCTTGTTTAACCGTGGCAATACGGCCAGTGTCAACCCTTTTCAGCAAATTCCGTTAACCAACCATGCACAAGCCCTAAGCGTGGGTACAGGCACACGCATTCGCTTAAGCAAGTACTTAAATGCTCGTTTTGATGTTGGTTTTCCACTCATTCACCAAAAGGGCGGAAACGCTTCGGCACGCTTGCATATGGGGCTTGAAGGTAACTTCTTCTAGGCCGAGTTGTTCGCTATCCCTATTAAACTAAGCCCACGAAACGACAAAGTTAGCGACCGCATCAAACTTTTTTCCGCACGTTCAAGGAGCTATCTCTACGATGTCACACCCTAGTAACGACGATTCGTTTCAGCCAGTGACGGCTTGGCCTACCGCCGCTAAACGCCCCCAGCAAAGTTTAATTCAGGGGGTTCGCTTGGGCGAGCCGATTCAGTATGAGGCGATTAATAGTCATCACGAAGAGGAAAAAACAAAGTGGGCGGTTCAGCGTCAAACAGCAGAACAAGAAGCCAGTGTGATTGTAGCCAAGGCGAAACAAGAGGCCGAAGCACTCTTAGTACAGGCCAGCCAAGAAGCCCGAGAATTGGTGGAAAAAGCACATCAGCGAGCGGCGGCCATTGAAGCCGAAGGCGAGGCCAAGGTTCAGGCCCTGCTAGAGCAGGCGTTTCAAGAAGGGTTTCAGCAAGGGGGCGAGCAAGGGTTGCAGGAAGGCTACAATCAAGCAGCCAACGAAACCTTAAGCCTATTGCAGGCCGCTAAAACGGTGGCTTCCACGGCGTATCGTTTGCAACGCACCGTGTTCACCGAGCAGGCTAGCAACTTACACGCCTTATTGATGACGGTGTGCCAACAAGTACTCGGCCACGCCAGCACCCACTATCCCGCCGAGCTGCTACAACAGTTACTGATAACGGCCTTAGAGCAACTGGAGGTAACAGGCCACGCCACGGTGGTCATTCACCCTGAACGTTTGGCCTTGTTGACGAGCTTGCATCCAGAAATCACCCACGCCCTGCACGAGAATCACCATCTACGGTTTTTACCCGATGAAACACTGGAGCCTCAGCAGTGCCATTTGCTTAGCCAACAAGGTGATTGGCTGATTGATGCCAACAAGCAGATAGAGGCTTTATTAAATCAGCTTCGCCCTGTGTTAACGGAATTGCTCCCTTCGGTAGAGGATTTAGAGGCTCAAGCCTTGGCCGTGCATCCTAGTGAAGAGGCGTTGCTTCAGGCCAGCACACTCACACACCCCCCACCTTCCACGCCTCCGCCTCCAGTGGGGGAAGAGCCGCCTCCAACACTCGCTTAGTTTGTTGATGACGGTAAGCCTCCAAGGCCTCCTGCAAACGGGTATCATTCAAGGCTAGTATGCTTACGGCTAACAGGCCAGCGTTAACGGCTCCTGCCTTGCCAATGGCCAGTGTTCCTACAGGGATGCCTGCGGGCATTTGCACGATAGAAAGCAAGGAATCTTGCCCTTTTAGCACCGCCGATTCAACAGGGACTCCTAGCACAGGTAGGGTGGTGTGTGCCGCCAACATGCCTGGTAAATGGGCTGCTCCGCCCGCCCCAGCGATAATGAGTTGAATGCCTGCGTGGGTGGCTTGGGTGGCGACCTCTGCCAAGAGATGGGGGGTACGATGTGCCGAAACGACTTGGCACACATGTGGTATGTTAAACTGCTTCAGTAGGGTATGCGTGTGTTCTAGGGTTGGCCAATCGCTGGTACTACCCATACACACCAACACCTTGGGGGGGATAGCAGAAGCCGCAGGCAACGTGGGAAAGAACGAGGCCGTTTGAAAACAGGGGAAGGCTTCACAGAGGGGATGATTCATAGTGATATGGTTTACTCCTTTACTTTTATAGAAACCTCTGCAAAAGCCCTTTCGGGCGTGCAATGAAGGGTTGAACGCTGGTTGCGTAAACCTCTTTGAGAAAACGGGTCTATAGGGGCGAAGCCCCTATAAATAAACGAGAGTATTAACTAAATAGCTTTAGTATTGACTCTGTGAAAATGAAACGCAATCGCTTGCTCCATATCCTTCAGTGAACGAGAGACAACCTTACCTCGCCGTTTAAATCTTGCAATCCAATGACGTAAATCGCTCCAAA
>JBJTUB010000003.1:0-2035 GCA_046080465.1 Vampirovibrionales bacterium
CTTTTGGCTAAGTACCCTAAGATACGTTTAGTTGTAACACGCTTTAGGCATAAAAGTCAAGGGTTTCCACCCTCAAAATTGAGGAAATTCCCGTTAACGACGCCAAACATTGAGAAGTCTTGTATTTTTATCCGCCTTCACGAAAAACAGATTTTTGGGGCTTCGTGCCTTATAAAAACAAAACTCTCTACTTGCTTTTATCGTTTTTTTTGCTATGGTTGTAAGATATCCTATACTTAATGTAATGACTAGAGTAAACTAAAAAATAAACGTTACGCAAAAAGCTTGTTTAAAAACACTACCTTACTAATTTAAATGCTACCTACTGTATTTTAAGGGGGAACGATTCTTCGCTATTATGACGACTCATCCAACACCACTACCTGTGTCTCCTCATCCCACTGAAGCCTCCAAAAAGCCTTGGTTCCACTCTTGGAAATGGCCGTCCTTATCAACACAGATTCTCATAGCTTTGGTGCTAGGCATTGTTACAGGGATGGTGGTTCCAGCCTTTGCCACGGCCATTAAGCCACTCTCCACCCTGTTTCTGCATATGATTAAAATGCTCATTGCCCCCTTAGTTTTCTCCACCTTAGTGGTAGGCATTGCAGGGGCAGGCGATAAGAAAAAAATAGGAAGCCTTGGCCTAAAAACACTCCTTTATTTCGAGATTGCCACCACGGTTGCCTTGGTAATTGGGTTGGCCGTGGCCAACTGGCTACAGCCTGGGGCAGGCATGGATTTAACCCTAGGGGCAGGCAATATCGAGGCCTTATCCACCATTCAACAAAATACGCAAGTCGTGCAGCATCACAGCTTTTGGGATACGTTGGTGGATATGGTACCTACCAGTATTTTTCAGGCTATGGCTACAGGAAACGTGTTACAGATTGTGGTGTTTAGCGTATTTTTCGCCTTGGCCTTAATGGCCTCTGGCGATCGGGGCAAGCCCATTTTACTGGGTCTTGAAAGCCTAGCCGAGGTGATGTTTAAGTTTGTAGGCTATGTCATGTTGTTTGCACCGCTCGGGGTGTTTGCAGCCGTAGCTTCTGCCATTGGGCAACAAGGCATTGGTATCCTGGCCACCTATGCCAAACTAACATTTAGCCTCTATTTTGCCTTAGCCTTATTTGTGTTTTCCACGTTGTTTACGGCCTGTAGCATTATTAAAGTACCCTTTGTTAAAATGTTGCAAGCCATTCGCGAACCCTTTTTAATCGCATTCTCTACCGCCAACAGCGAATCCGCCTTACCCAAAGCAATGCGAATCATGGAACGTTTTGGTGTGCCAAAGCAAATTGTCTCGTTTGTGATGCCCACAGGCTATACGTTTAACTTAGATGGTTCCACCCTCTATTTAGCGTTGGCTACCTTGTTTGTAGCTCAAATGGCTCATGTAGAACTCTCTATTTGGCAACAGCTACAGATTCTATTAACCCTCATGCTTACCAGCAAAGGGGTGGCAGCCGTACCACGAGCCAGCTTGGTTATTTTAGCCAGCACCTTAGTGAGTTATGGTTTACCCATGGAAGGCGTGGCCGTCATTTTAGGGATTGATCACTTCTTGGATATGGGGCGAACCTCTGTTAACTTGGTAGGCAATTGCGTAGCCACAGCCGTGGTGGCTCGTTGGGAAGGGGTGTTTAACGATGAAAAAATGCATCGTTTCGATCCTCGTAACGATGACGAAGCCAGCCAACCGCCCGATTTAGAAGAAGATACCTGCCCCTTGGCCGATGAGTTAGATCAGTACTATCACACCCCTCCAACGCCCAAGGCCAACAACATGCAACTGGTTCTTTAACCCCTCTTTATAAACGAGGCATCTACGTTCCTCGTTTTGGATTGCCCTTCGGGTAGTGTAAAGCGGGGATTTCGTCTGTTAAGAAATGCTACAGGAGACCCTAAAAGTCTAGCTGTGTTTGTGGTTAAATAAAGAGTGTTTCCGTTATGTAGACGATCCTCCTAAACATGACTCTTTTTCAGCATCTCGATACGATCCAAGATCCTCGTTATAAACGAGGCATTCGCCACC
>JBJTUB010000004.1:0-2649 GCA_046080465.1 Vampirovibrionales bacterium
GTTTTAGGCTCTAGCTGGTGGGTGCCAAGCGGGGAGGGCGTCCGCCCATGCGATGAATGTTCAACAGCCTAAGCCTCTTACGCAAGTTCTGTTCATGCAAGAGCGAATGCTCCCCCTTGACCCCACTTTGGCCTTCAGAGCGACGCAATTCAGGCCAAAGAATCACAGTCTACAGATTGAACACACGCCAATTCAAACTCTTTCATGCTTTTGCCCTGACCACTGCGAGTTTTTACTTGCCTTATTTCCTGTTTTTGCTATGATATTTCTAGTTAATTTGAAAAATACAACTGCTGAAATATAAATGCTGGTGTAGCTCAGATGGTAGAGCAACGGATTCGTAACCCGTAGGTCGCAAGTTCAATTCTTGTCATCAGCATTTTTTATTTTTTAAGGTGAAGGCAAAGTAAACGGATTGCAATGTTGACGCTCATGCAAGGTGTGCTGGGGCTTAAACTTACTAGGTAAAGTAGTCGTGGGTGATGTAATCGTTGTGTAAGAAGCCACAGGGAGAGACATACCCGTTAAAGGTAGCAGCGGTGGCTTAGATTCTGCTATGCTGGAAATAGCCTGTTGCTCTGCACGAGCCTCCAGCAACGTTTGGCTCTTAAAGGCTTGTTGCGTTGTTACCGTGGGTGGTGTTCGCATAAAGGCAGGCAACAACCAGCCATAAACGCTTCTACCCAACGCACGACACGCCCTTGCCAACCAAGCGAGATGCGACACCCCGTTTTTAGAGGCTGGGGCTTCATGATTCAACATCACGCTCAGCCATGCCACCCCCCGATCTAGCCAAGGCTGAAGATAACGCTGATACCCAGCGCCACCCTGATACCCTTGCCAATAGCGAGGAGGCTGGCTAGGGTGCGATTTATCTAGCTGATAATTACTTAATATATCGTAGGGCAAGGCCTCCCCCCGTGCTAAGTACGTGCTGGCCTGCTTCAATAGCTCTAGCTGCATATCCAAGTAAAAGGGTTCGCTATAACGCAAGCCCTCTCGGTTGTTGCCTGTGTCGCATTCAAAATGCCAGAGCATTTGATAGGCCACATCTAGGCTGGCATCTTGCCCCAAGTGCGGCAACAATTGAGGCCAATACGTCAGTGCCACGTTGGCCTCTTCTGGTGTTTCTAGCACGTGCCGTAGCAATAGGGCAGCTCGTTGCCTCGCCATCAAAACGCTACCAAATACATACTGGGGCAAATCGCTTAATTGCATAAAGCTCCTTGTATTTCGATAGCTCTATTATCTGCACTTTCAACAACAAACACACTAAAAAAATAAGACATCATCAACGACATTGTCTCTCCCACACGCTGACCCCCTAAGGGATGACACAGTAACACGGTAACACCAAGTAAGGGGAGGGGTTTCTCTCTTTATTCAACTCAAGATTCAATCGTATAATTTATGACTGTATCGTTCTCTCTCTCTCTTTTAGTAAGCATTTAATAACGCAAGCATTAAGACAAAGCGAAGGAAGAACCCTTCTTTAAAGCAGTTTAAAGCGTCCGCCCTTATTTATGCTACACTATCCATAAAGATCCTCTAAGCGAATGACTCCAAGGTTTAGCCCATGCCCTCGTTACCCCAGTTAATTGTGACAAGCACCCACACATACACGCCTCAAGGCAGCGTATTAACGCCCAGCTCATCGCTCGCCCAGCGGTTAAAAGCCGAACTCGCATCGCTTTACCACGTGGAGGCTTGGGTCTTGCAACGTATTGACTTACAAAGGTGGGAATGGCCTTTTCCGCAACAGCCTCCGCAACAGGTAGGGATACTGGTTGCAAGCCAACAAGGGATTCACGGCTTGGCTGGGGGTATCCCTGCTGAACACCGCTCGCAGTATCGCCTGCTGGTGGTGGGAAGAGCCTCTGCCACGCTGGCACAGGATTATGGCTTTTTAACGTGGCCTCTACCGCCTGAACCCAGTACGGCCTTGGCGAGTGTTCGCTACCTTAGCGAAACTCAGGCTCGTTTGCCTCACACTTGGCTTTGGGGGCATGGCACCCACGCCAACCCAGAAGCCTCTCAGTGGCTGAAGGCTCAAGGCTACACGGTGCAGTCGATTCTTCTTTACACTCAACAAGCAGCGGTAGAGCCATGGCCTCTCCCCAATCGGCCACTCACTCCAGAG
Organism: Vampirovibrionales bacterium; assembly: GCA_046080465.1. Taxonomy (GTDB): domain Bacteria; phylum Cyanobacteriota; class Vampirovibrionia; order Vampirovibrionales; family JAJTHC01; genus JBJTUB01. Next base: position 2,141 of record JBJTUB010000004.1, read on the forward strand.
GCAGTCTCTGTTGTATGGACGGCACCTAGTATGGTAGAGGCTTTAGCATCGGATCCAACACCCCTCGGCCTAAAGCAATTTCTGTTAGCTTGTCGGCATATCAGCTTTAGCCCCCGCATTAGCCAGTGCTTGCAAAGCGTGTTGCAACCTGCAAACTCTTTAGAACAGTCCTTAACGTTACACACACTGATTCAACCCAGCCAGCCAGCACTGTTAAGCTATCTTTTAGAATGAAATGATTGAGAGTGTTAACTAGAGGTTGTTTGTAAACTGTGTTAGTCCACTGCCTTAAGTTGCCCTCTGGGCAACGTAGAGAGGCCGGGGCGTTCGCCCCCACAGTAAGGAGGAACAATTTCAATTCTTACGCAAGATCCTCATTGTGAAAAACCTCTCTACAACGCTCCCCCCTAGATTATTTGAGAGTATTAACTAAAAGCTATTTTGAAAAAAGTCGTCTAAACCTAGACTAACTCTTGTTAAGTTGTTAAAAATCAGTAGAATTACTGATA
>JBJTUB010000005.1:0-2456 GCA_046080465.1 Vampirovibrionales bacterium
AACTCGCTTTGGAGGTGAGTCAAGCAGGGTGGGTTTTCAAGGAAACACAAACGGCTTGGAGGGCGTGTAGGTATACTACATAACCGACAAACGGCTTGTGTTGACACAGAAAACCCACCCTGCTTGACTCACCTCCAAAGCGAGTTTAGACGAAGCCTTGACGCATGGCCAATACCGCCGCCTGAGTGCGGTCATCCACACACAGCTTTTGCAAAATGCTATGCACATGTGCCTTGGCCGTGGCCTTGGTAATCACCAAGGTGTCGGCAATATCAGCATTGCTCATGCCATCTACAATCAGCTTCAGCACTTCCATTTCACGGGGGGTCAAGGGGCAATCCAGCGTTTGGTTTGGGCTACCATGGGCGGTAGGCACACTAAACAAGGCCCCCGTGCTTTTATTACCCACCGTAGGGTTGGCAGGCGTGCCTTGAAACCGCCCCATCACCATGCGGGCAATGGCAGGGTGTAGCCACGCTGCCCCTTCGGCCACGGTACGAATGGCCGTCGCCAGTTGATCGGGTTCGGTGGTTTTTAGGCAGTAGGCATCGGCTCCCGCTCCAAGGGCTGCAAATACATCGTTACCCTCATCTTTACTGGTGAGCATCATCACCTTGACGTTGGGGTATTGTTGTTTAATGCGTTGGGTGGCTTCAACCCCATCCATTTCAGGCAAGCCAATATCCATCAGTACCAACGGGGCTTGGTTAGCGTATTGAGTTACTAACGAAACCGCTTCTTGGCCATCGGCTGCTTCACCTAGAACCGTTAAATCAGGGAGTTGCTCCAGCATTAAGCGAAGCCCCATACGAGTCATGGCATGATCTTCAACAAGAATAATCGGCTGTTGGGAAGGATGGCTAGAAGGGGGCAAAGCGGGGGCAGTCATCATGGGGAGGTAAATCTCTTTGAGTGGGGGGTATGGCACACGATACTACATAGAGTACAACGAACAGTAATAGTAAAATAAGTGAAGGATTGATAATGTCTACACGTTTGCCCTATCATACCACAAACTTATAAGAATGTTGCCTTTTTATCTAAAAAGATTCCATTGAATGATGGAGAACACGACAAACAGTCATGAGCGATGGGTTAGGCTAAAACCATCGCTCATTGTGACACCAACTCACACTTGAAACCAAGAAAAGCAACGATTCAGAAAGTCGTCTGGAAAGGACAAATAAAGCTCTTCTGCATGTAAACCGTTTGGAAAGACATGTAGTGATTTTCCTGTGGTGGCCTGTTCATAGCAATCGTAGCTATGTTGAGCCGACACGGTCGGATCCTTTTCGCCTGCTAAAAATAGAATCGGGATACGATGAATGGTTTGGATAACGTCGATAGGTTTTCGTTTAGGTCTCAACACGTTACCCACACGGATGCTACACAAACGAGACCATTCAAACTTTTTAAACGTGGGTATAAACGCTTCGGGTTTATACCAGTGGTTTTCAACTTTATCAAAATCGCTTGGGGCACTAATCGCTATGACAGACTGTACATCGTTATACTGGGCGGTGTGTAACAATGCAATGGCTCCACCCATTGAGAAACCCATTAAATACACAACAGAGTAGTGCTGTTGGGCATAAGCCACCACGGCGTGTAAATCGTTCGGTTCTTCGGCGGAAAAAGTGTAACGTCCACCGCTACGCCCATGCCCTCTAAAATCCAACACGATGACATCTAGCTTTTCAAACAGTGCCTCGGCTAAGGCTGTAAACACCTTAGAATCTTTGGTCATTGCCCATCCTGGAGCCACAATGACGACGGCTGTTCGTGGCGGTAACGCATAGTGATTGAAAGCGATTCGCATATCATCTTGCGTGACAACACTTTGTTCCTTCATACTCATGACGAGACTTCTCCTGATGCCATCCAGCGTTTATAATGTGGATACAGATCGCTCAAGATAAGGTGTACTACCACCCAAACTGTAAAATTGCTCGGATCTATTATCCATGAGAAGAAAGCAATAGATGAATCTCTAAACAGTGCAACTTGGTTTATGTAGTCATATCCGAAATAGAACACGATCAAGTGTAAAATAATTAACGCTACTGTGCCTTGAGTTTTAGAGGTTAGAATGGTACGGTGTGAAGACTCACCACGAACATGAACACGCCATAAATTGCCACGATTTAAAGGGTATTGATAACATCGGATATAATGATAGAGACTCAACAAAGCAATATGAATAAAATAAACACCTAGAACAAATAGGCGTGGCGGATGTGCTTGGTGCTGGTATTGCAACCATCCAACAGCCTCGGCCATAAAAAACAGCCCCATCATTAAACTCAGAGCTTTTTCAGGGTCAGCCAAAAATCGAAAAACACCCTTGAGCCATGCCACCGTAAGAATCACCCCTGCAATAATAAGCATGATGCTATGGGCATGAGGAAGCGTTAAAGGAAACAGCAATACCCACGAAAGATAGGCAAAGGCAACAA
>JBJTUB010000006.1:0-8731 GCA_046080465.1 Vampirovibrionales bacterium
GAGTGATCTAACCAGTGAAATAGTGAAATGCCACTATTCCCGAACAGTCTTAGTTTTCTCGTTTTGTGTCGTCTTTCAGACGACTTTGAGAGGCCGTTCCTCCCTCTCAAGCTCTCCCCCCTAGGTTTATTGAGAGTGTTAACTAAAGGTTGTTTACAAACGATGTGAGTCCCCTGCCTTAAGTTGCCCTCTGGGCAACGTAGAGAGGCCGTTCCTCCCTCTCTACAACTCTCCCCCCTAAGTTACTCTAGGGGCTTCGCCCCTAGATACCCCTATTTTTATCAGTAATTCTACTGATTTTTAACAACTTAACAAGAGTTAGTCTAGGTTTAGACGACTTTTTTCAAAATAGCTTTTAGTTAATACTCTCAAATAATCTAGGGGGGAGAGTTGTAGAGAGGGAGGAACGGCCTCTCTACGTTGCCCAAAGGGCAACTTATCACCAAGAAGTAAGAGAGAAGCGGTTTAAAACTATTTGCAAACAGCCCCTATATTCAGATTTTAAATGAACCCCCTCTACCTAATGGATAGCATTAACGTTTACAAGAGAGAGTGCCGAAACCCATGACCTACTCCCGTTCAGCTGCATCTCATCACCGAGCCAAGCAACACCCTGAGCTTGCGTTGCCCGCTTGGTCGTCACCTGCTGCTGCTTCTGCCTTGCCCCACGCCCGTCAAGAAGCCACGCAAGAAGGAACATTGGTTTTACAACCCACACCTATTAAACCCCTACATGGTACTCGTATCGGTCAGGTACAAACCTCCGTTAATGATGCCATCACGCCACGTAGTCTGGCTCAACAACGTCGTCAAAAGCAACGCCAGCAAGAAGTCATGCTCTTGCGTGCGGGCCTGTTATTGCTTACCTGTTTGTTTATGGTCGCCTTGAGCGTGTGGGGTGTGCTGCAAGTGTGGCAGTGGAGTCAATCATCGCTGGGGCAACTGCCCGCCCTCACCACTCAAGCTTGGACGCAACTCTCCGCCCCGTGGCTCGCCCCTGCCCCCTTGCCCAACAGTACCAACGTTTCCACCAAGCCAGAACAAGGCTCACTAGCAAGCATCCCCACGGGAATTGAGGCCAATCGGCTACAATTGCAACCCGCCCAACGAGCTTTGGCTCCGTTGTGGCTGGCTCCTAGTGCAGAGCTGTGGTCTTCAGGCCTGCAGCAAGAAGCCCTTATTGCACAGCATCCTTTATCTCAAACAGACCGTAGTTTTAAGCTGGTCTCTAGTGCCACGCTCGCCACCGATGAAACCTTGCAATATCGTCTCAATGCCTTGGCTCAGCAAGCCGCCCCTACTTTGGGGTTAAAAGTTGCCGTGGTGTATCCAAAACGCGGCGTGCGTGCTAGTATCGATGCCTTTAGCCCCATCGCCTCGGCCAGTGTTATTAAACTACCGCTTCTGTATGTTTACGCCCAACATATCAATAGTGATCGTTGGCATTTTCAAGATATTTGGCACTTTGAAGAGCGTCAACGGGTCAGTGGTTCGGGCGATTGGCAGTTTAAAATCCAACAACCCGTACTTAGTTTGCGTGCCTTGCAAGACATGATTCAGAAAAGTGATAATTCGGCCACCGAGTTGGTCGTTGAACGCTTGGGCGGTCGAGATCGGGTCAATCAACAGTGGGAAGCCCTCGGCTTTCAATCCACTCGTTATCGTAACCAACTGCCTGATTTAGAGGGCATGAACCGCATTAACATGCAAGAAATGGTGGATAGCCTGATTGCCTTAGATCAGCACCCCAGCCTTCGCCCAGAAGTTCGGCAAGTGTTGCAAGCGGTGTTAGAAGGGACGCACAACCGTCGGTTACTGCCCGCACTCTTGCCGCCTAGCACTGTGGTGGTCCACAAAACGGGCGATATCGGCACCAGCCTAGGCGAGGCGGCTCGCATCACCCTGCCTGATGGTAGCCCTGTGTATATTGCCGTGATGGTGAGTCGGCCTCACAACCACGGTGCGGCCAAGCCCTTAATTCAGCAACTCGGCTTAACCGTGTACAATCACTATGCATATTAACCCAATCAGCCGAACGTTCATCAACTCCCCAAAAAACAATGCTTGACTTCCCCCTATGTTTAAGAGATAGTAATACACATAGAAACGCACTTCTACTAGAAATAATCACTATAAGAAGTGTTAAACACGTTTTTGGTAAATAATGCCACCTTAGCTCAGTCGGTAGAGCAGGAGACTGAAAATCCCCGTGTCGCTGGTTCGATTCCGGCAGGTGGCATTCTTTATTTATATCTTTTCTTTTTCTGCTTATTGCTTTTATAGTAATAGAGCAGTTTTTTGTTTTTGAGCTTGAAACGTTTTGGAAAGTAGCTGTCGCCTGTGTCCTCTCGTGAATCCTCTCGTGACTCCATCTCTAGCTCGCCTCCGTGGTCGTCGGCCTATCAAGCCGTTTCTGGGCTTATTTCCCCCGTGTTGGTCTTGGGCTTGGTGGCCTATTGGGTCGATGCCACCTGGTTTAAGCATCAAGGGCAGGTGCTACTGGCAGGCATTCTTCTTGGGCTTTGCACTGGGTTTTACACCACATTTAAACGCTTGGCAGGCGAGTTAAATACCTCGTTTGCTTCCCCTGCCAAACCGCCTCAAGAAGCACCCACCCCCCTCCTAGAGGACGATGATGACCATTAAACCTTCTGCTCCTTTTATCAACTGGCTTGTAGGGTGTCTGCTACTAACGTTGTTGCTGTACGGGGGCTTCGTCTTTCTGGGGCTTCGCACCACCCTATCCGCAGGCACATGGGGTATTTTAGCAGGGTGGATGTTGCTCTTTACCCTTTGGGATGTAGGGCGGGGCTACGCCTTGGCTTACGGCCTTGGATGGATTTTTAGGCAAAAACAAGCATCCACGCTCAATCAGCGTCGATTGGCACTTGCAGGAGTGGGGGCTTTGGCCTGTGTGTTGCAGTATGTTGTGGTCGCCTATGCGGTGGTGTTGCTTAGCCAAACCGATGTAAAAAAAACGCTAGTTGCACTGACGTTATATTTTAGTTACCATGGAATAGCTTACTTATTCTTTTCTAAACAGTGGCAGCGTTTGTGTTCTCATTGAAGCACATCGCTTGCAGAATCTTAGAGAACAGGATGCTTATCCTCTGTTATTTTGCTTTTTTGGTTAGTTTTTAGGTGTACTGCTTTTATGAACGCTTCACATTTTTGGGTAGAATCCCTTGCAGGCCAGCAACTACACATTAATACGCTCATTATGGCGTATACGGCCATGGGCATGGTTTTGCTACTAGCTTGGAACGTCACACGCCAGCTTTGTGTTCAGCCAAGCAAGCTACAACTGATTGCAGAACAAGTGTACGGCTTTTGTCGTGGTATTACCTTAACAACGGCAGGCAAGCGTGGCGATGAGTTTATGCCCTACGTGGGTGCTTTGTTTTTATTTATTTTAACCTGTAACCTGATGGGGCAATTGCCTTTAAAGCTGATTCCTCTGCCACACGGTGAGTTGTTAGCCGCCACGGGCGATTTTAACGTGCCTGCTGCGTTGGCGTTGTGTACCCTAGGGGCTTACTTTTTCTATGGGTTAAAGAAAAAAGGCTTCTCTTATTTCGGGCATTACCTCACGCCGCTTCCCTTGCTTACCCAAGGTAAAGGAGTGCTTGGCAAGCTGGTGGTCATTTCTATTTTTTGGCCGTTTATGCTGCTCAATATTTTAGAGGATGTCACCCGCCCTGGCTCGCTCATGTTGCGGTTGTTTTTCAATATTTTTATTGGCGAGATTTTAGGGGGCATTGCCCACTCTGTCTCTCATATTGGTTTGCCTGCGTTGGTGATGTGCATGGAACTGTTTGTGGCTGTGTTGCAAGCCTATATTTTTGCCATTATTAGCTCGGTCTACATTAGTATGATGACCGAAGAGCATCACAACCATTAAGCTCTTTTAGTTTATAGTTGTTCGCTTCGTTTATTTTTTGTTGTTCGTTATTTTTTGTTTACTGGTAAGGATGTCCCCACTCATGGAAACGTCTACGATTTTATCTAACTTAGCTCTTTGTGCCCCTTTAACGGTTGGTTTGGCTAGCATTGGCCCTGGTATTGGTATTGGTTTAATGACGGCAGGTTACTTTAACGCTTCCGCTCGTCAGCCTGAATTGCGTGGTCCCTTGTTCACCGTCTGGATTATTACCTTGGGCGTTGTTGAGCTATTGGGTTTGTTTGGTTTAATTACCTTCTTCTTGATCTTCCAAAAAGCTGGGGCTTAGTTCATACTTGTCGCAGGGGTGGCTTTCATATAAAAGCTACCCCCACTCTCCTTTGCCTTTAACGATTGAACACTTGAGTTTAGCTACACACTCGCTGATGTTCATGTAACTAAACTCAAGTTCAACCCCATGAACGTATTAATATGAACGTATTAAAAAGCGTATCAACTTAACAAAGCATGTACGTAACCTCTTTTTATTGATTTCATGATTGAAATCAGATCGCTTATCTAGATAGTGTCGTCATGAGGTCAAGAATGGAGGAAATTCAAGGAAAAACAAACGGCTTTTGAGGCGTGTACACAGAAGTACATAACGAAAAAACGGATTGTTTTGACACAGAAGTTACCCATTATGGGCCTCGTGACGACACTATCTAGTAACACTTCAACTGTATCATAAACATCAAGCCAATTCTAGGGCGTTTTCTCAAGCTAAAGCCTCCCACACCCAGAGGACGCACGGTTGATTTTTGTTCTTGAGTCACGCATACTACTTAATAATAGCCCCTGTTAAAGAAAAAACATCCCAGTCATGCACGATACCCCCTTCAACCCCTTTACAACTCCTATCGCCGCCGAGGCCAGCACCCCCAAACGTGTGGCCATTATTGGCGGTGGCTTGGCAGGTTTGGCCTGTGCTTGGCACTTGCAACAGGCGGGTATCGATTGGCATCTGTTTGAAGCTCAACCCCACCTAGGTGGCCGAGTACACACCCACACTCACGAAACAGGCTTTCTGTTGGATGCTGGGTTTCAGGTACTAAACACCGCCTACGACGAAGCCCAGCCTTGGATGAACGACCTTAACCTACGCCCCTTTTACGCAGGAGCCATGATTCGCCATGGCAACCGCTTTCATAAACTGGGCGACCCTCGGCGAGATAGATCGCAGTTGTGGCATGGGTTTTGGTCGACTCTACCCACGTTGGGCGATAAGTTGAAGGTGTTACAATTGCAAGCCCTCAGCCTACAACTAAATGAAGCACAATTGTTTGAACTGGAAGAGCAAACGACCCATGAGTTTCTAACCCAGTTTGGCTTTAGCCCTCGGTTGATAGAACGCTTTTTTACCCCTTTTTTCGGAGGCGTGTTTTTGGAAGAAGGGCTAAAAACCTCGTTTCGTAAGTTTTTATGGGCGTTTCAAACCTTTGTCAACGGGCAAGCCTGCCTACCAGCCCAAGGCATGCAAGCCTTACCACAACTCATCGCCAGTCAGCTGCCTCACAATCGATTGTTCACCAACGTGGGCTTGCAGCATCTTAGCCCCCCCAACCCTAGCGAACCCTACCGTACGCTGTTACTAAGCAACGGCCAAACGGTGCCAGCCACGCATGTGGTGTTGGCCATGGATATCCCTAGCATTTGCAACTTGGTAGGGCAAGCTCTGCCTGTTACGTATCAGCACACGCAAGTGTTTTATTTCTCGAAGCAGAGCCAGTTGCCTAGCAGGCTTCGGCATCGGTGCTTGTGGCTCAATGGCAACACCGTTGAACAAGAACCTATCCAGCATTTGTGCTTCCCCTCGGAAGTGGCACCTAGCTATGCCCCGCCGAATCATCAGCTTATGAGTGTCACGCTCAAGCCTAGCTGGACTCCGTATGATTTAGATGAAGCCACCTTGGTGGCCAGCGTTAAGCAACAGCTTAGCCAGTGGTTTGGTAAAAAAGAGGCCGACTTGTGGCACTACTTACAGCGTGTCGTGGTTCCCTGTGCCTTGCCTAGCAGTACCCTCTTGTACGGCACGCAACAAGCCACCCTCTCCCCTTGGCAACAACACCTTGAAGCCGCGTGGCAAGTACAGCTAGCGGGCGATTTTATGGATACGGCATCTATTAACGGTGCCTTACGCTCGGGACGCTTAACCGCCGAACGTTTAACACTGTAACCTGTCACTATCTCTGCTTGTTTTTGAAAGAGACCCTCTGCAATGAATGCGACTCCCTATCCACACTACCTACCCTACCTTAGCACTTACACCACGGCGGATGCTGAAACCCTACCCCTAGAGTTAGCCCTGCGTGGAGGCCAAGTCATGACTCCCAACGGCCTAAGCACGTTGGATATCGGCGTGGCACAGGGTAAAATTGTGTTCCTTGGCCGTATCGAATCTCTGCCCGAAGGCGTGCCTTGCATCAACACCACGGGGCTAACCATCCTACCAGGGTGTATGGATACCCAAGTTCATTTTCGTGAGCCTGGGTTAGATTATAAAGAAGATTTGGAAAGTGGTACTCGTTCTGCCGTGATGGGGGGGATAACAGGCGTGTTTGAAATGCCAAACACCAACCCCAGCACCACCACCGCAGAAGCCTTACACCACAAGCTAGAACGTTGCCAAGGGCGTGCATGGAGCAACTACGCCTTTTACATGGGTGCTTCTGCCGACAATATCGAACAACTACCCGAACTAGAAACCTTGGCAGGCGTTTGCGGTGTCAAGCTCTTTATGGGGGCGAGTACTGGTAATTTACTGGTAGAAGATGATGCCACTATTCGTCGTGTGTTGGCCAGTGGCAGACGACGTGTCGCCATTCACGCCGAAGATAACCAACGCCTAAGCCAACGTAAGCACAGCGTGGTGGATGCTCACCCGAGCCCCACTGCCCATCTACACCCCGTTTGGCGAGATGCCACATCGGCGTTGCTGGCCACCCAACGCGTCACCCGCTTGGCTCGTGAAGTGCAACGCCCCTTGCACCTGCTGCACATTACCACCCGTGAAGAAATACAATACCTAGCCACTCAAAAAGATATTGCCACCGTCGAGGTGCTTCCCCAGCACCTGACCCTCACCGCCCCCGAGTGTTACGATACCCTAGGCAGTTTGGCACAAATGAACCCCCCTATTCGTGAAAAATATCATCAAGAGGGGCTTTGGTGGGGTATTCAGCAAGGGGTGGTGGATGTCCTTGGCAGTGACCATGCCCCGCACACGCTGGAAGAAAAACAACGCCCCTACCCACAATCGCCTGCGGGCTTAACAGGGGTACAAACCTTGTTACCCCTGATGCTGAACCATGTAACCCAAGGACGCTTGAGCCTGCAACGCTTGGTAGATTTACTCTGCTATGGCCCAGCCCGTGTGTTTAACCTACGCAACAAAGGGCGGATTGCCTTAGGCTTTGATGCCGATTTAACGATTGTCGATTTAAACCGCACCGTAACGATTCAGGCCGATTGTATACAATCGAAAGTGGGCTGGAGTCCGTTTGTAGGAACGACGGTACAAGGCTGGCCAACACACACCATTGTAGGGGGGATGGTTGTGATGCAAGAAGGGCAGTTAGTTAGTTCGCCCTGTGGGCAACCCTTCACGTTTTGGGATACCTTGTAATACCATTGCACAGAAGGAGTTTACGCAAGCAATACTCATCGCCTGACCCCACTTTCCTGCGTCACTTCTATCTTGAAGCTGCCCCTCTTTTAGGGTCTCTTGGTTACGAACGAAAAACTACTTGGCAAGCGGGTGTGTTTTCGTTACAGTGTTAACTACACATCTTCCCTCACCCAAGGTGATTGATTTTTGCTCGTTTTGCTTGCTTCAATGTGTAAAGTAGCTTGGCCTCTCCCAACGTTACTTTTCTCTTAGCCGAACCATTGGCTGACAAGCAAACGTGCTTAAAAAATCAGAACAACTAAGTTTCGTCGTCTATTTATTACACAAAGGAATGTAAACCATGGCCAATAGTCGTTCTTCTAAAAAACGTGCTGAAGTTGCCGAGCGTAACCGTAGCCGCAACAGTGCATTTAAATCGAGTGTGCGTACCGCTATCAAAAAAGCTCAAACCTTGGCCGCTGCTACGGCCAGCGATGCTCAAACCGTTAGCGATGCGGTGCGTGCCGCTCAAAGCTTGCTGGATCGTGCGGTGTGCAAAGGCATTATGAAAAAGAACAAAGCCTCGCGTGATAAAGCTCGTTTGGTGGCATTTGTAACTAAACAAGCCTAACGCCATTTTTTTGATCGCTTTTTAAATTAAACGCTGTTACAAACGAGCATTCGCCCTAGAGTGAAATGTTCGTTTGTAACTTTTTGTAACAATTAATTCAAAACCCCTTGAAATTACTTGCCAAATTACAAACCTAGCGTATGCTATAAATGGATTCTGATGCAATGGTTCTATCACGTTATATTAATTGTTTTTAGTATGAACGTGAACAGTTTGATTACCCTTTAGTGACCCCACTAAAGGGTTTTTTTTATGGGATTTGTTGTATAGTGGAATCGTACTATTTCCGAACAGTCTTAGTTTTCTCGTTGCGTGTCGTCTTTCAGACGACTTTGAGAGGCCGGGGCGTTCGCCCCCACAACGAGGAGGGACAATCTCAATTCTTACGCAAGATCCTCATTGTGAAAAACCTCTCAAGCTCTCCCCCCTGATTTATTCTAGGGGCTTCTTCCCTAGAGTCCCCTCGTTGTGCAAGCAGTCAGTAAGTTAGCAGTTTAAAAGTGCTTGGGAAAAATGAGGAGTTTTTGTATCAAAAAGATATACTTTGCTTTTC
>JBJTUB010000007.1:0-761 GCA_046080465.1 Vampirovibrionales bacterium
ACGGCAAGCCTGTACGCTTGCTGGTTGCCCCACACGGCTGAAAACTCGGGGCAAGGGGTAAGGTTTCTGTTTTTTCGACTTTCATGATGCTACACACACACTCTCTCTCTCTTAGCCTTGATGCACCACTGCCTGACCACCTTCATTCACATTCACTTGCTGTAAAAAGGTGTTCCCCGCTTTGCCCTTAATTTTAGCAAGGGCTTCGGCCTGTTTGGCCATGGCACTACTCAGTTTACTAACGCAGTTGGTGTAACCCTGAATTGTCTCTAGGTGGGTGGCGGTGGCGAGTCGTTTGTGTAGCCGAAACGCTTGCTCTTGCAAAGCGAAGATGTTTAAGGCCAGCAAGGCTTCGGTGGGGGTGTTGGCCTGAACATCGTAAAGGTAATGAACCAGCATGTTCGGATCCACCCCCAAGGCAGAGGAGGCTTCGACGTGGGGCATGGCATTGAGGGTTTGCATCATCCAGTGGGTAGAAAGAGCAGGGCTAATACTACCACACAGCGAGGCCAGCTTCGGGAATGAAAAACTAGACTTTGTAGAGAAAAGTAAAGGATATACAAAAAGATTAGCCACTAACATAGTAGAACAAGTATTGAATAGTAACATTCATAGTGTTGCCAAAATAACCGACTATTTCTCCAAACCATCTAATCATAGTGCCAATAGTTTTTGGGAAAAAAGACATAGCATCGTGCATCCAATCCAATAAATCAATTATGCTGTCTCCCCAAGATGTGGAGAGTTCAAATATTTCTCTG
>JBJTUB010000008.1:0-8505 GCA_046080465.1 Vampirovibrionales bacterium
AGGGCGAACGCCCCCAGCTTTCAACACTTGATTGCACGCCCGAATAGGCTTTTGCATAGGTTTCTATAGCTTAATAAAATGCACCGTAAGATGTACGCCTTACGGTGCGTGTGATTTATGGAGAGATACCTCATACTAACACTACGAAAGATAGAGTTTTATGTATAGTTGAAACGAGTATTGAACGAGTTTAATAGAGAGAGATGTAGAAACGAGGTCATCAGGCCATGATGATGATGCCATCCATTACGCCCAACACAGGGGGGCGGTTTTCACATGAATGATGTTAACCTGTTGCGGCAACGCCTACAGCAGGGGCTACCTTCGGCTCCTAGCCTTATGCGGCCGGCTGCTCCTTCTTCTGCACTGCTGTCGCCCACCGTGGAAGCCTATCGAGGAAGCACACCCACGGCACTGCCACCCACCGCCGATCAGGCACTAAAGGTCGCCCGCCCTAGCGTGCCTGAAGTGGTTCAACGGGCTGAACGTTTGCCTTCCACGGCCATCACAAAAACAAGCGATGGTGTTGCCTCTTCGCAAGCCGACGCTTCTTCTACAAAGGCCACTGCCGAACGTGCCGCAGTGGTACCACCCACCCCTCAACGTATCCCCTTGCCGTATCAAGATATTAAACGTATTGCCGAGGCCAGTGGCTTTGTTGGCATGAGTGATCGTGCCATTGAACAAGCATATCGTCAAGGCAAAAGTTTGATGGTGGATTATCGCGTATAAAACCCGCTATAGAAAGGAAAGACGACCATGCACCCTGCTTCACTCGCCCACACCATTCAGCACACAACCACCACAGCATCGGTGTTGCCCCCGTGGCCCCCTGTTGCCGTAGAGGCCTTAAAAAAGGTGTTAGAAGCCCAGCTACCCTTGCACAAACTGGTGCTAGAAGCCCTGCTTACCAAAAAAGTAGCCGTGCTTTCCAACAACATGCAAGCCATTCAGGAAATTGATACCTATTTAAAGCAATGCCAAAAACAGTTGCGTAGTTTGGAAAAAGAACGCTTGGCTCTGTTTCATCAATATGCCCCGAACGATGTTTCTTTTCGATTAGAGGTGTTTATTAATCAATGCCTTATGTCCGCCATCGGTACCGAAGCCACACGTCCTTGGGTAACCTTACACCAAGAGCTACAAAGTGTTTTGGCTCAAATTGAACGTGCCAATCAGGAAGTTGCCAGCTTGTTAGAGATCTCTATGGGATGGGTGCAAACAAGCTTGCAGGCCTTAAAAAAAGCGACCTTGCAACAGGGGGGGCAGGCTTATACGGGGGTCACGGCCAAAGGGGGCAAGGGGTATCAAACCAAGCCGAAAACCCCCATCTTTCAAACCTCTTTACATCAGCATCAAGTCTAAAGCAACTTTTTGAAAAGCCTATCGAAAGAAAGATAAGACCCTACCATGATGTCTACACTGACACCCACGTTTTTTGGTTTCCACAACGCCCAGCGTGCTTTGTTAGCAGCACAAACGGGCATGAACTTGGTAAACCACAACATTAGTAATGCCAACACCAAAGGCTACAGTCGCCAAAGAATGGATTTAGGCACGGCGGATCCGTATCAAATGCCCACCGTGGGGGTCATGGTCAATGATCAGGTAGGCCAAGGCGTGCTGGTTAAGCAGATTATTCGTATGCGAGACAATTTTTTAGATACACAATACCGCCAAGAACAAGGCATTGATGGCGAACTTAAAACACTTAAAAATGTGATTCAGCAAGTAGAAGGCGTGGTAGGCGAACCTAGTTTTCAGGGGTTGGCAAGCTCGTTGCAAGGCTTGTTTGATTCCATGAGCGATATGCGAAACAACCCTCAATCGCAGGCGGCACGCACGGCTTTTATTCAAAAAATGTTGGATACCACCTCCGTTTTTCAGAAACAGGGCAAGCAGTTGGCAGATATGCACGCCAACTTAGTGGGTAAGCAAGACCCCAACACGTTTAAAAGTAGCCAACTTGGTATTCGTATTGAATCCGTCAATGCGAGCCTTGCCACCATTACCGATTTAAACCGACAAATTAACGCCGTCATGTCCTCTGGGGCTACTCCCAACGATTTATTAGATCAGCGTAATACCTTGCTTGAAGAATTGGCCAAGGTGATTGCCATTGAGGTAAAGCCCTTAGCCAATAACGAGCAAGTGCAAATTAGCATTGCAGGCGAGCTTATGGTACGGGGCAATCAGCAGCTAAACAGCTTGAAACTGGTGAGCAACCCCACGGCCGACCCTGTGGAAGCCTTACGCAAGCCCAGCATTATTAGCACGGTGAATGGTGGCACCAACATTACCGATTCCATCAGCACGGGCGAGGTAAAAGGCGTGCTAGATATGGCGGGGGGCAATAGCAGTATTGAAAATGTATGGACGGTGATGACGAAACTATCCAGCATGTATGAAGTGCTGGCCAACAATTTAAATACGATTCAAAGTAGTGGCCGAGATTTAAACGGCGCTTTACACACAGGTACCGATACGTTTGCCACCTTGATTCAAACCGACACAAGCTACACGGTAGGCCCTAAGCTGATGTTTATGAAGGTGAACGAAGCTTTTAAGCTTAATACCGATAAAATAGCCTTGGCCGCCGATGATAGCACCGCCCCCAGTAACTTTGCAGGTAAAGGGGATAGCCGTAACGCTGCTCGTTTTGCGGCTTTGAAGAGTACGGTTTTTGTGGCTTTAAACAACAATACCATTGAAGGCTATCATCAAACCATGGTTTCTCGTTTGGGTACCGATTCTAAATCGATTCAAGATAGAGAGGCTGGGCAGAAAGATTTGCTCACCCAGCTGGATGGACGACGACAAGCCGTAGCGGGGGTCAATTTAGATGAGGAAGCCATGGATTTAGTCCGCTTTCAACGGATGTTTGAAGCCTCTAGTCGTATCTTTCAGGCAGTTAATCAAATGTATCAAGAGATTATTAACATGGCTCGTTAGCAGGGGCTTTTGGAGTTTCTTTTGGAGTGTTCATACTTTTTAATAGCAGGTTGCCCAAGTAGCTGGTGCCTGTTACAAAGGTGCCAATTTTGCTCCAAGTCACACCATCCACCCCAAATACCTTGCCGTGTTGTAGCCAGATGCCGTAATCTTTTTTATTGAAGCCCGCCAAGTTGGCCAACGCCCCTACTGAGGAGATTGCAAAGGGTATCGCCCCTAAACGATAAACAGCTGAAAGTCCACTAGGCCAATCGCCAAAGTTGGTGGTGGCGATGGCAGCAGTGGCTGCAATGTTCGCCCACGGCAACACAGAATCCAACACTTTTTTACCCACGGTGTTTACGGCGGTATCGGCTGTGGCGGGGGCTTTAATAAGATCCTTTGTTACGACACCTTTGGCCTTGAGGGCAAGTTCATCCAGCTTGCTTTTATCTCGTAGTTGGGTTAATACCTTCGGGTTGTTGTGTGCTAAGGCGTACAAGCCAACAGCAATAGATGAAAAAGCCAAGGTACCCACGGCTTGGTTCAGGTAACACCAAGCGGTAAACGGCGTTAAATTGAGGCGATCTTGCACGGATTCCTTCTTGGGGGGCGTACTAGCATTGCTCGTTGTGGGTTTAGGAAACACCGCCTGCTTTAGCCCCGCCAAGGCACGGCGAGTTGTTTGTAGCGGATGCGTGAGAAAGGCCTTAGTTTGTTGTGCTTCCGTGTGTAGGTTGGCCTTCAGGGCGGTGGTTAGTTTCTGGTCTGCTGCGGGTTGGGTTTGCAGTTCATTCCACGTGCTACCCTGCGGATGTTGAAGTGTCAGGTTCGGGGTCGATTGTGCCACTTTGGTGGTGGCGTACAAACTAGCCAGTACAGCCATGGGAGCCACGGCATCCAGTATCCACACGTGGGGCTTGAGTTTAAGTGCGGTTTGCAAGGCTTTTTTAGGGAGACTTTCTTGATTTTCCATTACCTGTATCAAGCTATGGTTGTAGCGGTGCAGTAAGGGAGCCATCGCCAAGGTGATGGAACTGTATAGGCCAAAAGCCAAGCTCCGAAATGCATAGCCTTGCGTCAAAGCCGCCGCCGCATTGCTAAGGCCATACACGGTATTAATGAGAGGTTCTGCTTGAATCAGCTGTTTAGCCCCAGGGAATAAGTAGCTCCCTTGGGTATCTAGGTGCTTACGAGCAAAGGCTGTGGTTCCCCATAGCAGGTTACTCACCACCCCCACGGCAGGAATCCCCAAGGCAATATTCCACTGAGCAGGATGCCACGCAGGCAAGGTTTCTTGGGTGGGGGGCGATGCCTTGGTATCCAAAGAAGGGGATGCTTGGGCAGTGTCTCGGATTGTGGGTAACACCGAAGCCTTGGGTGCTGTTGTGGGTGAAGCGGAACCCCACAACGAAAACGATGGCGGTGAAGCGGTGGAAGCTATCATGAAACGAGCCTTTATTAAGTAACGTATCTATATTGTGCAATAAGTGTATTTATTAAAGTACGCTAAATAGAATAAAAACTCAAACAAAAAATGCTACCACAAGAAGAAGAGAGAGAGAGCCTTCTATGATAAATTCACAAGACAAAATACAGTCGCTTTGATATAATAATCAACATTGATGTGTCTCTTGTCTCTCATTTGTTACATTGTGTGTTTGTTTTATTGATTAGTAACTGTTTCTATAGAAAGCTCTGCAAAAGGGATTGTCGAGGCTTCTAAGTCCCTCGTTTTGTGTCGTCTTTCATACGACTTTGAGAGGCCGGGGCGTTCGCCCCCACAGTGAGGAAGAACAATCTTTATTTCTTACGCAAGATCCTCATTGTGAAAAAACCTCTCAAAGGCTCCCCCTTCAGTATTTATAGGGGCTTCGCCCCTATAAACCCCATTTTTTAGATTCTTACGCTTCTAGCGTTCGGTGCTTCATTGCGAGGGCGAACGCCCCCAGCAGACATTCGCCCCTATTTTGTTCCCTCACTTACCAAGTAAACTTAATCGGGGTAAAGTTGTTGCAACGCTTGCACTAACGCCACTGGCAAACGACGCAAGGGCTTAAACTGGCTATCACACACCACACAGGTGGTGCTAGCCTCTACGGCTAGCTGTTGGGGGGTGTGGGTTTCGGCGTCGCAACGCCACACCTGTTGCACAAACTGCAAACGTAAGCCTTCTTGTTGAACGTGGGTTTGCACCGTCACCACATCTCGCAGACGGCACGGCTGTAGATAGCGAATCTGCTGTTCACGCACAGGAAAGAGCCAGCCCCCTTCCTGCTGCGTTTCTAACAGAATCCCCGTGGAGAGAACGGCTTCATCTCGTCCGTGTTCAAGATACCGCAAATAATGACCATGCCATAACACGCCGTAACAATCGGTATCGTAAATATGCACCGTAAAAGAAAAATGATGCTTGGGCATAGGGCGACTACTTCTTGGGCTTGCGGGGCGGACGCTTTCGCTCTTTAGGTTCGGGCAACGTGTTTTCCTCAACTAAAAAGGCTTCTAGCCCTTGCACCGTAATGGTTTTTTGATTTAAATCCACATCCAGTATAAACCGCTCAATAAAGGGAATCATGCTAATTTTTCCGCTAAGTTGCAAGCGTACTTCTAAATAGTCGTGATCGGCCCCTTGGGCTTTGCTATGGGCAGAAAGAATGGCTTGCACCTTGCCCAGTTCCAAACCGCTTTCAGCGGTGCGAATGTGTAGCCCTACTAAATCCATTTCTCGCCAGGTGTTGGGTTCATTCACGGCGGGCAAGGCATGACGAGGAATGTAAAGGGTGCTTTTTTCCCACTGTTTCACGGCCTCGGGGGTGTGTATTAGGTTGGTGAGTAAAATAACACGATGCGGTGCATGTTGCTTGGCATACGTGACGGTGGCCTCTAGCCCTTGGGCATGTTTGGCCTGTAACGGCACGGCATAGGGCCATACATGAATGTGTTTCAACCCTTCTAGCCAATCAGGAAACTCATCGTTGGTGCGTACCTTAAAGGCTCCTTTAAGGCCGTGCGATGATTGCACCGACCCCACAGGCACCCACTCAGAGGTGTTGTAAGGGTTTTTAATCAGGCGTGGTTTTTCATGGGTTGAAGAAGGAGCAGCAGTGTCTACACCTGCCTGCGTATCTATTAAAGACATCATCAAGAGTTCGTCCTTTTTTACTGGTATTAGCCCAACATAGCGGTAATAACCCCATCCTTAACCAAGATTTCCGCACTGCCGATTTTCTCGTAAATCGAATCGCCTACCGTCAACTGAACAGGGCTTTCAAGTTTACCTGTGGTTAAGTAAGTGCCATTGGCCAAGGTATCCAGTTCTTGCAGTTTTTGCTCTAGTTGCATACGGGCTTCGGCCAACTGCAAATGAGCCATTTGGTACTGCTGTTGTAGGTCATTCATGTGGGGTTCAATATCCACGCCTTGGTTTTTAGCTTCTTCTAGTTGTTTAAGCTGGTGTTGCACTTGAGCTTCGAGTTGCTCTTGCTGTTGCATAATCAGGTTAACTTCCTGACCCATTTCTTCCTTGGCTTTAGCCCGAAACGCATCCGTTACCAAAGTTTTAATACTGAGTGTACGCATCACCGTGAGGCTTTTTAGGTTTTGAAGTTGCAGGCTAGGAGCTGTATCGCTTGCGGCCATTGAGCTAGAAGACATCATCATCATCATCATGACTGGGGTTCTCTTTCTGTAGAAGGGGCAAAAAACAATAACAAAATTATTTAAAAAATCAACAACGCTGAGCGATGTTTTGTTCTAAACGTCTGCCTTTAAAAGGGCTGGCAACGACGCTTCAAACGGGGGGAGGGCAATGCCTTTTTCTGTAATAATAGCCGTTATCAGATGGTTTGGCGTCACATCAAACCCAGGGTTAAAGGTTGGCACCGTCGCTGGAGCAATAGCTACATCGGGGGTGGCATGTGTAATCTCGCTACCGCAACGTTCTTCAATCGGAATCAGGTTGCCAGTGGGCAAGGTTAAATCAAAGGTACTGCTAGGGGCGGCCACATAAAACGGCACATCATGGGCTTTGGCAACCAAAGCCAAGGTAAAGGTTCCTATTTTGTTGGCCACATCGCCGTTGGCCGTAATGCGATCCGCCCCTACAATCACGGCATCAACCATGCCTTTGCTGTGCAGAGTCGCCGCCATATTATCGCACACTAAAGTAACGGGAATCTTATCTTGCAACAGCTCCCACGTAGTGAGTTTACCGCCTTGGTTGCGGGGGCGAGTTTCATCGGCATACACCATAGAACATTTGCCTTGGTGATAGGCTTCACGAATAATGCCCAAGGCTGTACCATGCCCCGCCGTGGCTAAGGCTCCTGCGTTGCAGTGGGTTTGCAGGCGTGCGTTGGGCTTTAGCAAACTGGCTCCATACCGCCCCATGGCCAAGCAGGCCTCTAAATCTTCGTGATGAATGGCCTCGGCCTCGTGAGTCAAACGCTCCAAGAGGGTTTCTAGCGTGGCTCGTTGGCTTTGCTGTGCTTCAAAACAGGCGAGCATCCGATCGATGGCCCACATCAGGTTCACGGCTGTAGGACGAGAAGCCCGAAGCAAGGCAGCATCGGCGTAAAACTGGGTGGTTGTGGCCTCTAGCGAGGCGTGCTGCTTCACGGCTAAGCGTAACGATAAAACAAGCCCATAAGCGGCAGCAATACCAATAGCGGGGGCACCTCGTACAATCATGGTACGAATGGCCGCCTCCATGGCTTGGGGGGTTTTAATAACCACGTGCGTCAAGGTGGTAGGCAACACGGTTTGGTCAATCAACCGCACGCCGTCTTCTTGCAACACAACGGGAAAGAGTTCTTTATTTAGGGGGGTTGTGTGAGAGGTAGAGGAGGCATCAAGGAGGGTTGTCATACGGTTAAACTTTCAAAACGATAGTGATGATAAGATACGGTTTAATAAATTGTTTTTAGTTTATATCTTGTAGCTTATCTAGGGCGAAAAACAATTTACCCCCTCTCCCTTAGGGAGAGGGCTGGGGTGAGGGATTCCATCAACCTAGGTATTGCCTGTGTTTCCCTAATCGGGCGAAAGGTTGTTTTTGAGGCAGTAATAAAAGAGTAACAGAAACAAACACAAACTCAACGGGAGGATTCCAATCGGTAGATGCCTTCCTTTTGTGATAGCTGTACTACACTTACAATGAAGAAAGGTTTTTAGGCAGGTTCAGAATGCTCTACAGAAACCTCTGCAAAAGCCCCTTTTGCAGAACTCTTTATATGAACATCAAGTAAGCAACAAAAAATAATGTACTTAAAAAAAGCTAGCTTATCGGATTCGTTTCCATTACACTATAAATAATAGAGAGTGTTATAGTGGAATTACTATTTTTCCGTACATTCCTAAGTTCCTCGTTTCGCATTGCCCTACGGGCAATCTTGAGAGGCCGAGGCGTTCGCCCCCAATTAAAAACATCAAGGCTTGGCTTTTAAAAACTGTTTGGAAAAATAAGGATTCGACTATAAGATCACAAAGCAACGAAGTTAGCGACCGCATCAAACCTTTTTCCATACGCTCGTTAAGCTAAGTTGGTCAACTGTTCCGCCAGCAGCTGAAGCT
>JBJTUB010000009.1:0-8852 GCA_046080465.1 Vampirovibrionales bacterium
ATTTTTTAGCTTTTTACGCCTCTAGCGTTCGGTGTTTCATTGCGAGGGCGAACGCCCCCAGCGTTCAACACTTCATTGCACGCCCGAATGGGCTTTTGCAGAGCTTTCTATACTGTCTATTTAAAGTGATAAAGGCACCCATGAATTTAAACGTATCTTCTACACCTTCCCCAACACCCACTGTTTTTTTCGATAGAGATGGCACCTTAAACGTTGAAAAAGGCTACATTCGTGATTTGAACGACCTAGAACTTTACGCTGGTGTGGCTAAGGCTGTTAAACGCCTAAACACCGCAGGGGTGTTGTGTATTTTAGTTACCAACCAAACAGGGGCAGGACGTGGCTTCTATGGCTTAGATCACATTGAAGCCCTCAATGCTAAGGTGAATCGTTTGTTGTTTGAAGAAGCCGAGGCTCAGTTAGATGCTTTGTACTACAGCCCCTACTATGCCCGAGCCGTTGTACCCGAATTTGCGAAAGAATCGCCGTGCCGTAAGCCCAACACAGGCATGATTGACGCTGCTTGTCGTGCGTTTCCGCATATAGATTTAAGCCGTAGCTATGTACTGGGGGATAAAGCCACCGACGTAGAGCTTGCCCATAATGCAGGGTGTAAAGGAATCTTGTTACGCACGGGCTACGGTGCCAACGTGGAAGCGGGCAAGTATCAGCCTTTAACTGTTACGCCACATGCCATTTGCGATTCTGCCGTGGAGGCCATTGATCTTATTTTAACCGAACTAGGGCTAGCCTAGTTTGTAGAAAAGAAACACCTAATGGATACTGCTATTTTACCCTTGCCTACGTCTACACTCCACCGCCCCCGAACCATCTTAGCCATTGAAACTAGTTGCGATGATACCAGCGTGGCCGTGGTGCGTGATGGCCGACACATTCTTAGCAACGTGATGGCCAGCCAAGTGGCTTTGCACAATCGCTACGGAGGCATCATCCCCGAACTCGCCGCACGGCAACACATGGAAAGTATCAACGCCGTGGTTCAAGCCGCCTTAGATGAAAGCGGTTGTTCGCCCGCCGATATCGACGCTGTGGCCTGCACCATGGGGCCGGGCTTGTTGGGGTCGTTGCTGATTGGTTGCACCACCGCCAAGGTGTTGGCATGGCTATGGCAGAAGCCGTTGATTGGCATAAATCATTTACAAGGGCATGTGGCCAGCAATTATTTAGCCAGCGATTTAGAGCCTCCGTTTTTGTGTTTGTTGGTGAGCGGGGGGCATACGCAGTTTTGGCATGTGGCTAGCTATACGGAGCATCACCTACTGGGCGAAACCTTGGATGATGCCGTGGGCGAAGTGTACGATAAAGTAGCACGCACCCTAGGGCTTGGCTACCCAGGTGGGCCTATTATTGATGCCCTTGCTCAACAAGGTACCCCTTGCTACACCTTGCCGATAGCCCGAACTAAACACACCTACGATACCAGCTTTAGTGGCTTAAAAACAGCCAGCTTACGCCTATTTGAACGTTTGCAAGCCGAACACGGTACCCCTGAAGGAAGCATCCCTCCAGAGGTGTTACACAACTTTTGTGCAACTTTTCAACACACCGCCGTACGAACCCTCCTAAAAAAGCTGGAAGCCTGTTGGCAAGGGCATGCTTCTATTCAGCAATGGGCTATTGCGGGGGGCGTTTCTGCTAATAGTTTATTGCGTTCACAGGGGCAAGCTTTGGCCGAACGTTGCGGTGTGCGGCTGCATGTGCCTAAGCTTAGTGTGTGTACCGATAACGCCGCCATGATTGCGGCGGCTGCCTACTATCAGCCCTTGTGGCAAGGGGTAGAGGTGTGGGAGCAAGATATTTTCGCTCGTGGGTCTGCTAGCTAAGGTTTTCAAAGGCCACAGGCGATATATAGTTTTTTAAAAAATTTCTTTTGCATGTCTATACGTTGTCGCTACGCCCCATTTGTTCAGTCATGTAGTTCTATCTACACTCCTTCACAAACGGGTCTAGGCTCCTAGTCTAGCCTATGCCTAAAAAACTTTTTAAAAAACCATAGTGGAATGACTATCTTTCCGTACATTCCTAAGTCCCTCGTTTTGTGTCGTCTTTCAGACGACTTTGAGAGGCCGTTCCTCCCCCTCAAACTCTCCCCCCTTTCGTATTTATAGGGGCTTCGCCCCTATAAACCCCATTTTTTAGCTTTTTACGCTTTTAGCCTTCGGTGCTTCATTGCGAGGGCAAATGCCCCAGCTTTCAACGCTTCATTGCACGCCCGAATGGGCTTTCGCAGAGGCTTCTATAGGAGTTTAATGCGGATTGTTGAGCCGATAATGACTCCGCTTTAAGGCCACCATCTCGGGTAGTTGGCGTAAATCGGTTAGTAGGCGTTCCAGCTCTTCTAGGTTTTTAATTTCTAGGCCAAGCTCAACATCGCTAATGTTGCCATCATCCTGCCGAGTAGTTTTTACCGCCGTAACGTTAATATTACGTTCGGCAATGCGTAACAGCATATCCTTCAGTACCCCCACCCGATCCATCACTTGGGCTTCTACCAGTACCTGATGCAGGGATTGCTTCATTTCAATCGCTCCATCCCAAGTGAGGTGCATAATGCGGTTGGGGTTGGCTTGTAAAATATTGACGCAATCGTCACGGTGAATCATCACCCCCCGTGACCGTGTGACCACCCCCGTAATGTTGTCGCCAGGCACAGGCATGCAACACTTCGCAATGTTATAGGGCATGCCCTTCAGTTGCTTTAGGCTACTAGCCTCTAAACCCGCTCGGTTTTTCTGTTCCAAGTGGTCATTCAGGGCTTCTTCTTTAGCGAGTGTGACTTCGGCGGTGTTGGCTTCCTGAGCCGTACTGCCCCCTGCCGTGCTAGACGCTGCTTGTGCAAGTTCTTTCAGTTTCTTTAAGCGATTCACCACTTTAGGCAAACTAAACTCACCATAGCCCAAGCTAGCGTATAAATCATCCACGCTTAAACAGCCTAACTCTCGGGCGACATCCAACAGTACCCCTTGCTTTACCAAGGCATCCACGGTGGCACGGGTTAAATCGGCCTCTAGCAATTGTCGCCCTTGTACTTCGTGCTGGCCACGGTAGTGTTTTTTATACCATTGCCGAATCCGCCCCTTGGCGTGCTGGGTTGCACACAGGTTAATCCAATCCAAACGGGGGGTGCTTTTTTTGTTGGTGATAATTTCAACAATATCGCCGTTTTGCAGTTCGGTATCCAGGGGAATCATTTTCTCGTTGACGATGGCACCCGCACACTGATACCCCACTTCGGTGTGAATACGAAAGGCAAAATCAATGGGGCTGGCTCCCCTAGGCAAGCTCACCACGGTTCCCTTAGGGGTAAACACAAACACTTGATCGGGGAAGAGATCAAGCTTGACGTTTTCCACAAACTCCTGCGCACTATGGCTACTTTGGTGCGTTTCTACAATTTGCTTTAACCAAGCCAGCTTTTCATCTACTTCAGAGCCTCGGTAAGCCTTGGCCGTATTGCCGTGCTTTTTATAATGCACATGAGCCGCAATACCGTATTCGGCTACATCGTGCATGCGTTTGGTGCGTATTTGTACTTCTACTGGGCGTTTGTTAGGGCCAATGAGTGTGGTGTGCAAACTTTGATAAAAGTTACTCTTTGGCATGGCGATAAAATCTTTAAACCGCCCAGCCACGGGGGTAAACATGTGGTGCATCACCCCCAGCACCTCGTAGCACAGGGGTTCTGTATCCACAATCACACGCAAGGCGGAAATATCGAAAATTTCATGAATTTCTTTTTGCTGGCTTTGCATTTTTTTGTAGATACTGTAGTAGTTTTTGACTCGGCCATACACCTTATACTGGATGCCTCGTTCGGCCAGTTCGGCCCCTACAACATCGGTCATCAGTTGAATGACGGCTTCTCGCTCGGCCGCCGCTTCTTCTAAAGATTGATGAATATGCTGGTATGCTTCGGGGGCGACAAATTGTAGCGACAAGTCTTCCAATTCCGCTTTAAGGTTGCCCATACCAATCCGGTTGGCCAGTGGGGCAAACACTTCAATGGTCTCGTTGGCAATGCGTATTTGTTTATCAGGACGCATGGCCTCCATGGTACGCATGTTGTGTAGCCTGTCGGCGAGTTTAAGGATAATGACTCGTACATCTTCGGCCATGGCTAAAAACATGTTTCTAAAGTTTTCGGCCTGTTGTTCCTCTTTGCTTTGAAACTTATACTTACCCAGCTTGGTAACGCCTTGCACCAGCCGTAGCACTTCCTCGCCAAAGTGTTTTTTTAGCTCATCGGCGGGGGCGGGGGTATCTTCCAGTACATCGTGCAGAATGGCGGCTTGCAAGGTTGGCAAATCGGCGTGGGTGTCGGCTAAAATTAAGGCCACACTCACGGGATGGGTAATATAGTTTTCGCCACTTTTACGCCGTTGGGGCCAGTGATAGTAGCGACCGTAGGCATAGGTTTGTTGTAGTATGTGTTGTTGCTCGGGGGTAAAGCCGTTGGCGTAGGTTAAGCTAAGCAACTGCTCTAGCAGAGCATCTTCTTCTTGCCACAGGGGTTGGGTGCTATCGGTGGGTAGTAGGCGTGCATCAAACTGATAGGGGGGCAGGGCGTTAAAAGGCATAGGGGGTACAGGTAAAACAATCTTTAGGTAGCAAACGGATAGTTTCTCTATTATACGCTAGCTTGCTGTAAAACACAAACCTAGCCATCAAGCTGGCTAAAGATTAACCTTTGGATGCATCATCTGTGATAGGGGCGTGTGCCACACTGATATAGTCTCTTAAAAAGTTTCTTTTGCATGTCTATACTTTGTCGCTACGCCCCGTTTGTTCATTCATGTAGTTTTGTCTACACTCCTTCACAAACGGGTCTAGCCTCCTCGTTTAGCCTATGCCTAAAAAACTTTTTAAAAAACTATAGCATCCTATTGAGACAAGAGATACAAGAGAGACATGTGATGATGATGATGAGCCAAGGCTTTCGCTTTCGTTTGGCGACGGTGCTCACCCTGCGTGAACGTCAGCGGAACCAAGCCGAACAACACCTAGCTGCTGCTCAGGGGCTGGTTCACCAAGCCCAACAGGCCTTGGATGAAAGCAAACGCCAACAGCGTGAAGCCTTGCAAGCGATACAGAGTAGCGATTTAACCCACGAAGGACTAGGCTTTAGTTGGGATGGTATGGCCTATAGCCAGTGGATGCAACAGCAACAGGCACGCCTACAGCAACGCATTCGTGAAGCCGAGGCCGACTTACAACACGCCAAGGAACATTACATTGAAGCAAAACGAGCCGAACGTGCCTTAGAGGTATTGAAAGAGCAACAACAGGAAGCATGGATTCAGCAACAACACCAAACAGAAGAGGCAATGCTCAATGAGTTAACCCAACAACGTTTTGCCCGCTTAATGAAGCAACCCAGCTAAGAAAAAGAGAAAAAAGAGAACGAAAAAGAAAAAGAAAGTGAGACGGTCTATCTGTGATGTCGATAAGCAACCCCTTACTACAACGACTCATTGCTAGCAGCAACGAGGCAGTACCCACAGCGACGGGCTTACCCCTTGGCGGAACCCTAGCCAAAACGGTGGCTAAAACGCTAGCCAAGCAAGTGACAAAGCAGGCCTTGGCCACGGCAGATAAACCTATGCAAGCGTTTCAAACTGCCTTGAAGAAAACCACGGATACCTTACGCAAAGCCGAACCTAACCCAACGACGGAACAAACAAAGGCCTCTACCAACAAAGCCGAAAAAAAGAATGAGGCGTCGTTGCTTCAGCCCACCCAACTTGAAGGGGGCTTGCCCGAGCTAGCCACGTTGATAGAATCCCCCGTTTTACCTACCGATTTACCTACCGCACTTGATAGCGTCGCTACAGCGTCTCCCGATCTGTTATCAGCAGGACTAACGGATATCGCCACGAACACGGTGGAGTTTCCACTGATGACGGAAGCCCAGCGTTTGACACCGCAGATGCTAACGGAGTCGTTAGGCGTGGTGGAAGCTTCTTCTCATGCCGAATCGCCTAACCAAGAGACGCCAACATCACTAGCTACGCCTCCTCCACGTCTAACGATGCAAGAGCTTTTAGGAGAGGAACCCCTAGAGCTAGAGGCCACCTTGGAGACAGACGAGGCTTTCGTTACAGACGTAGAAGAGGGCATGGATTCTACTGAGAACAGCCTACCCTTAACGCCGTCCTCTTCGGTGCCTGCCAACGAGATTGCAAGTGAATCGGGGATGATGCACGCCCTGTTGTTACCTGAAGCATCGCAGGAGGCGGTAACGAACCTACCAACGTCGCCCTTGACGGAGGAAGGCTCGATGACGACAACACTCAACCCCAGCACCGTATCCAGCGTAAGCACTCAGTTAAGCCAAGGGATTCGGATGGCCTACAGCCAACAGCAACAAAGCCTAACCTTGCAAATGAGTCCAGAATCGTTAGGGCGGGTGATGGTGAACCTTAAAAGCTTGGGCGATGGCCAGTTACAAGCTCGCCTAGTGGCCGAAAATCCTGAGGCGGCTCGTGCCTTGCAAAGTGATCTTGGTGGCTTGCGGCAACGCTTGACTGAACAAGGCCTAGAGCTAAAGGAGGTACGCATTGAGGTGCACCCCTTTGAGTTAAGTATGAATGAACGCAACGACGAACGAGGCTTCGGCGAACAGGATTACGAAAGAAAGGATGGCCAACACGGCAAGGACGATGCCAACGAACATGCCTTTAGCAGTGGCATGGATGCAGGAGACTTTATGATGAATCAGCAGTTTAATCAACAGCACCCACAGGGGCGGTATCAGGCCATGGCCGAAGAGTTGGCCTTACAGCAAACCATGGTTCGCTTAAATCAGTTAGAAAAACAGTTGAAAGGTGTCAGTTCTCCGTTTAATCGCCAGCACACTACCCAGAGTGCCAGCTTGCTAGGCGAACTATTGTAGGGGCCCGTTCGGGCCAGAAAAAACTGTTCCTTCTCCCTTAGGGAGAAGGTTAGGATGAGGGAAATGTAGACTACACCTAGGTTGGTGAAATCCCTCACCCCAGCCCTCTCCCTAAGGGAGAGGGGGTAAAAACCCTTTTGTAGAGGTTGCCATCGTAGAAACAAGAGAAGAGAAAAAAGAGAAGAGAAAGAAGAAGATGATGTCTAGTAACGCCGTGGCCATTGCCAACCAAATGCGAAGCATTCAAAACCAAACGGCTCGGGTCAATTTTGAAAATGGTCAACGCAAAGTCGGGCAATCTGCCTTAGATAAAGATAGCTTTATGCAGTTAATGTTGGCCCAAATGCAGAACCAAAACCCTCTAGAGCCGAAAGATAGCACGGCTCAGTTGGCACAACAAGCCGCCTTTACCCAAGTAGAAGAGTTGCAAAAGTTGAACAAAAACCTAAGTGCGGGCAACCTCATGAGCCAAGCAGCCAGTTATGTGGGTAAAACCGTCGATTATCGGGCAGAAAACGGCAAGATTATTCAGAATGCCCGCATTAACAGCGTCAGTTTTGGCGATGGCTCTATTGGTTTAAACATTGGTAATGGAAAAATTATTACCCCTGAGCAGATTAAGCAGCTCCACGCCTCGTAGAATGTTTCTATATTGTATAAGTAAAGACAGAAAGAGAGAGCAAACACTATGGTACAAGGTTTATTTGCAGCCGCTTCGGGGATTCGAGCTAACCAGCTTGCCATTGATGTGGTGGCCAACAACATTGCTAACGTGAATACCACCTCGTTCAAATCATCGAAGGCTAATTTTGCTAACGTCTTTTTACGCACCTTTACAGGCGGTAGTTTGCCTACCAGTGCTATTGGGGGTACAAACCCCATGCAGCTAGGCTCTGGGGTGAATATTGCTGAAATTGCTGTAAATCATAACCAAGGAGGGACTCAATTCACAGGGCGTGCCAGTGATGTGCTGGTTAATGGTGAAGGCTATTTCGTGATTCAAAATTCAAGTTCTCAGTCCTCAAGTGAGAAAAGTACCTACTTTACTCGTGCGGGTAATTTTACTTTAGATGCACAAGGGAGTTTGGTGACAAGCAGTGGAAATTCTGTTATCGGAAGTTCTAGGATTAATGGAACTTCGCCGCAAAGCGTAGATACGATTCGTATTCCACGTACGATGACTGTAGCCAAATATTATGATGCCAATGACAACATTAAAACATCTGTGTTGGGTAAAAAGGGAGCAGCGGCCAGTGATTTTACCACATATGAAACAACAAACAGTATTTCTTACCCAAAACGAGTGATTAGTACGGTAGATTTGGTTAATTTTAGTATCAATAACGGCGGGAGTATCCTTGCTACCTACAGTAATGGGGATCGTCTCACTGTGCGTAATAACCCAGATGCGACCACCAATAGTATGGAATTGATCCATTCACCTAATGAAGGAGGCACGTTTAGTGCTATTAATCCTTCAGGTGCTTCAGGTAAAACAGGGCAACTAACGGGAGCCAATCAATTGCTAGCTACCCCTGCTGGCGGCGGCGATCCGTTGACAGGTATGAACTTTCAATTACAAATGGCAAGCTTTGGTAATAAGAATGGATTAGAAGCCATTGCCAATAACGGTGTCATTCCTAGTGCCAATAGCGGTGATATTTCTTACGGTTTAGCAGGCACTAATGGTAAAGGTGCATTACAAGCAGGAAGCTTAGAAACCAGTAACGTGGATATGGCCAGCGAGTTTTCCAACCTTACCATCGCTCAGCGAGCCTTGGAGGCCAGCAGTCGATTGATTCGGGCAGAGAGTGAAGCCTTGCAATCGATTATTCAAGCCGTTTAGTAGGTTTGTAACGATGTTGTTGCGTGGGCGTATAGTTGAAACGTCTCAGCTTGGTGGTGAGTTGCCCTTTGGGCAACGTTGAGAGGGCATTCG
>JBJTUB010000010.1:0-9468 GCA_046080465.1 Vampirovibrionales bacterium
GTATCTAGGGGCTTCGCCCCTAGAGTAACTTAGGGGGGAGAGTTGTAGAGAGGGAGGAACGGCCTCTCTACGTTGCCCAGAGGGCAACGTAAGGCATTGGACTAACACAGTTTGTAAACAACCTTTAGTTAACACTCTCCATAACGGAAACACTCTTTATTTAACCACAAACACAGCTAGACTTTTAGGGTCTCCTGGTGCAAGGGGCTTTGCCCCTTGACCCCACTTTGTCCTTCAGAGCTACGCAATTCAGGCCAAAGAAATCACACTCTATGAATCAAACACACGCCAATTCACATTCTTTCATGCTTTTGCCCTAGAGAACACGTTATGTGATTCGACAAAACGCAAAGTTTACGGTATACTAAAGACTGTTTCCTTTAAACTAACACAAAACATGAATGATTTTCAGTCTCAGAGACTGCTTTCTCTGTGTTCTTTTTTCTATGTCAAGCCTGTGTTAGCAACAAACGTTTAAGAGTTCCCCACCCTTCAGGACTCTAAAGTAGGTATTTTCTATGACGGATAATCACACCTCACCCTCTACCCCATATCAACCACCCACACCGCCCGATGCCATGGGGGTTTACGTTCGGCAAGAAGCCGACGCTACGGGTCGTCCACCCCACCAAAAAGAACTCGATGTTCTGTGGGCAAAGCAACCAAGGCAGTGGCTTAAAGATGAACATCACCCTGTACTCAATTTTACGGGTGGCTTTATTTTAGGCGTGCTTGTTACCCTACTTTTAACCAACGTATGTAAGTGGATCCCCCAGCCTGTGGATAATGGTCAAGCCCCTGTACCCCCAGCCAGCAATGAGCTGTTACAAGAACCCACGGCCTTAAAAGAGACCCCCACGACCGTCTCCCCCACGACCCCCGATGCTACGGCCACGGGCGAGAATGGCGAGGCCCCTGTACCACAAGTCAATGGTCAAGTGTACAAGGTAAAATCGGGCGATACCATGGGTAGTATTGCCGCCAAGTTTTATGGCGATGCGTCGCCTGCCTATATCGAGAAGCTACTCAAAGCGAATGGTTTGGCCAACGCCAACCGCCTAAGCTTAGATCAAGAGCTAGTGATTCCCCCTAAGGCGTATTAATCCTTTTTTCGAGATTGAAAATCGGCTTTTCATGTTTCTCGTTTTGTATTGCCCTACGGGCAATCTTGAGAGGCCGAGGACTAACATCGTTTGTAAACAACCTTTAGTTAACACTCTCAAAGTTATTTGTAAACAGTCCCTACACGCTCAATGTGTGGGGTTAAAATAATTAGCAACTCGGTTTTCCGTTTGTTGGCACTGCTGCCTCGTGCTAAGGCTCCGAGTATCGGTAGATCACCCAAAATAGGGAGCTTATCGGCGATGGAACTGCTAATTTGCTGACTCAACCCCGCCAACACAAAACTATGCCCCTGCGGAATAATCACCTGTTCGCTAATGAGTTCACGGCGTGAAATTAACGTAATATTACTACCAATCGTGTTTGGCTGAGGCCACGAAACAACGGGATTGACTCGTAACGAGACATCGCCGTTGCTACCAATTTTAGGTAGAATGTTAAGCATAATGCCCGCATTCACAATGTTGGGGATGCGGGCCACGGGTTGCCCGTTGCCACTCGTGACGGTTTGGAATCCTTGCACCACTTCCTCTACCACGTTAATGACGCTTTCCTCGTTATGGCTAGCAATAATTGTTGGGTTAGAAATCACCTTCATTTTGCCCTTTTGTTGCAAGGCATTCAGGCTGACGGCTAAATCGCCCGTGGCGGGTACGGGGCTACCATAGGCTTTTTGAAATTCGGCTCGGCTACCTGTGGCAGGGTTAAACGATAACGTGGTTCGGCTGTTTTTACCCAACTGGCCTGAAATGGTCGGCAACAGGGTTTCAAACCCTGTTTGAGAGACTTCAATAATTTGCACCTCGATGGTAACTTGTTGCGTCGCCACATCCTTCAGTTGTAGCCATGCGGCCACCTGTTTTAATTGCGTTGGCGTGCCGTAAATGGTTAAGGTGTTGGTACGGTCATCAGGTAAGACCACCAAGCCGTTATAATCTGGCTGATACGCTTGCAACACGGCGGTTTGCGAACGTACGGTATACTGCTTGCCCCCGTTGCCTGTTTGGCTTAGGGCGTTCGCTCCTGTGCCTTCTTGCACTTGCACGGCTTGAAGCATCATGCCTCCAGTACCAAGGGCGGCTCCTACCCCACCTCCAGCGACTCCTGCACCGCCCCCCGCTGAAGTTCCTGCTGGTGCTGGTACTGGTACTGGTGGTGCTGAACCGCCTGCACCGAGTCCAGCACCACCAGTACCAGCACCGATACCTGCCCCCCCTTGCAGAGAAGCACCCACAGGGGTATTGAATAACGCATTCAACTGTTGAGCCGCATCCACGGCGTTTAAATGACTCAGTTGCCACCGTTGCTGACGACGTGGTACATCTAACTGAGTTAATAAGGCACACATCTGCTCGAAGCGTTCAGGCGAGGTATCAATTAACAAGGCATTCTGCTGTTCTACGGGCTGAATCACCATCCCCTCTTGGCCAGTGAGGGCAGCCGTGGTGGGGGGCAAGCCAGCTCCCGCCGTTCCTAGCGGATTGCCTAAGCCATTCCCCAGCGATTGTTGTAAATAGGTGGCTATCAAGCTTGCTTGAGCATGTTCTAACTGCACCACATAGGGGGTATGAGCCAAAGAAGACGGGCCTCCACGGCGATGCACCAACAGTACATTTTTATCTAACTGATACTGCAAATTATACAGTTGTGCCAGTGTTTCCAAGGCCTGTTGCAGAGGAACGTTTTTAAAACTAAGCGTGACGGGCAACAGCCACTGTTCTTGTTGCACAATGCTAACACCCCCTTGCAAGGCAAGGGCTTCCAGTGCCTGCGAGAGTGCCGCCCCTTCAAGCTCTAACGAAATAGCACGTTTGGCATGGGGTAGGGCAATAAGGTGTTGTTGTGCCTTGGGGGAAAGTAGCACATGGTAGGCTTCCGCAGGAAGCACCGAGCCTAGCAAGGCTAACCCCCCTAGCCCGCCAAGGCAAACGGCCTTACGCAAGGCGATGCGTGTTTTTGCGGGTGGTGCGGGTTGTTTTTGGGCTTGATGGAAATACATGTCGTTCACTACCTATGATTTTATAGTTTTTTAAAAAATCTCTATAAAAGGGTTTTTAGAGGATTCTAAGCTCATCGTTTTGCATTGCCCTACGGGCAATCTTGAGAGGCTGGGGCGTTCGCCCCCACAACGAGGAGGGACATTCTCAATTCTTACGCAAGATCCTCATTGTGAAAAACCTCTTAATACGCTCCCCCCTAGATTATTTATAGTTAAATCTTTATTTTTCCGAACATTTTTATATTCTTTCGTTCACCAAACTCAAGTGGGGGGTAACGGGGGCATTAGCCCCCGTTAATAAACCTAGGGGGGAGAGTTTGAGAGGGAGGAACGGCCTCTCAAGATTGCCCGTAGGGCAATGCGAAACGAGGAACTTAGGATTGTACGGAAAGATAGTCATTCCACTATATAGGGGCGAAGCCCCTATATACCCCATTTTTTAGCTTTTTACGCTTCTAGCGTTCGGTGTTTCCTTGCGAGGGCGAACGCCCCCAGCATCTACCCTATGAACAGGCGTAGGGCGTAAAGGGTTTAAAATATGAGGCGTAATCAATATCACTAGCTCGGTTTTACTCATTTGATGACTACTGGTTCTAAACAAAGCCCCTAGCACGGGTAAATCACCCAAAATAGGAAGCTTATCTTCGGATCGGGTTTGGCGATGATCCACCAAGCCCCCAATTAACAACGATTCATTATCGGTGACTTGTACCGATTGTGCAATTAAATCTCGGCTTGTCACCAGTTGCACGGTAGAGCCTCCTGAACTCACCGATTGCCCTGTCGAGGTAATGGAAGGCCGAATGCGAAGTGTCACGGTGTTGTCGGCTCCAACTTTCGGCAAAATATCCAACACAATCCCCGCCTGCCCAATCACGGGCGAAGATTGCCCAAAAAACTGTCCGTTGCCTTGCGTAAAGGTTTGGCCTCGTAAAATATCATCTAAAATACTCAAGATCGTTTCCGTGTTGTGGGTGGCTACCACGGTAGGGTTAGCAATACTTTTGGCTTTGCCTGCCCGCACCAACATATTTAGTTGCACCCGCAATGTATCGCTTAACGAAGGCTGAGACGAATACCCACTGCCGTAAGTACGCAACGGCAACGGAGACTGTGTGTTAAAGTTATAATTTAAAAACTGCCAACGCCCACCTTCATTGTACTGATAGTTAACCCCGAGGGTTTTTAAATCCCCGATGCTTACCTCAATCACCGAGGCTTCAATCGCCACTTGGGCAGGTTTGGCATCCAGCCATGGCAAGTGACGTTCAATCATTTTAAACTGACTGGGGGTGGCCATCACCGTCAATTGGCCAAGGCGAGTATCAGGAATCAACCGAACCCCTTGGGTAGGAATAGGAACCTGCACCGTCGCCGCTTGATACGAGCGTGCCGTAATCGCCGTTGGCAAAGAGCCGACTGCCCCACCACCGCCAGCACTGCTGCCACCACTGCCTGTACTACCCCCACTACTACCTGTTGTACCACTGCTACTGCCCGTGCCAGCCCCACCAATGTTGTTAATACCACTGCCCTCTACCAAGGTTTCCTGCAAGGCGGGGACGGTCATCATACCGCCTAAAGCTCCAACGCCTCCTGCCCCAGCAACAGGCTGATTCAACCCCAGTAAGGCCTGTAGCTTCTGCATTACCTCCAAGGGTGAGGCATAACTTAAGCGATACACCCGCTGTTCTAACGGAACATCGATATGAGCCAGCACTTGCTTTAAATACTGTTGTTGGCTAGGCGACCCCACAATAAACAAGCTGTTGGTAGCCGCATCCGCCACCACACGGACGGCTTGAACAGCCCCCCCGCCAGCCCCAGCATTGCCTGCTGTCGCCGCTGCGGTAGATGAAGTAGGGGTGAATGCTGACGGCGTCGCTGTACCACCTGCCGAACCCGAACCCGCCGTCACGCCAGAAAGCCCCAGTGATTGATTCAACATCTCTGCCAAATACGTGGCTTGCCCGTGTTTTACTGCATACCATAGCCCCTGCCCCTGCAACAACCCTAAGGCTTGAGCGTCGCTATAGGGCAACACCATATAAATATTGTTCGCCTGAGGAATGACCGCCAAATGCCCCATGGTGGCCAGCGTGTGTAGGGCATCCATCGGGGGTACATTGGTTAAGTTGGCCGTAATACTCCCTGTTACTTTTTCAGACAGTATTAAGTTAATGCCTGCCTGCTGGCCTACTTGCTTTAGCAAAAACGCTAAATCGCTTTGGTTGGCCTGCACACTAAAGGCCTGCACAGGTGGAAGTGCCCCCCCTAGAAAACCTAACACACACAAGCACCCCCCTAGTAGACGGTGTGATATCGTTCGCTTCGGTTGCTTCTGTAATGGTAGCCGATACCGCAAGGCTTCTCTCCCTATCCACCTAACGAGCGAATCATTTGTAGAATCTCGTCATTGCTCGGTGTTCGTCCCCCGCTGGTGGGCGATGCAGACCGTGTTGGTTCAAGCCGATCCCCTGTAGGGTTAACGGAAGCAGATTGAAAGACCCCACCCGTTGTCAGCGTCACGGGTTTACTATCCACTAACAAGGTAAGCTGTTGATGATCTAACTGCTTAATCACAATACTATGTTGTTGAAACATAAAACTTTGGCCAATCTGTTTACTCATCAAGCTTGGCGGTGAGGTTCTCGATTCTTTATCATTCAAGGGGCTGAGTGCCAACATCACCAACGGAGTCGTTAACGAATCCTCGTTACGCAACACGCCCTGAAAACGAATCTCAATCGGGGCTAAGTTGGCAATCAACAGCTCGTTTAAACTCGCAACCGTGTGTGTCAGGGGTTTTTTAAACGTGTCTCCTGATGCTTGAGTCTGTTCATCACCGGGCATCCAAGGCATGGGTGCCTTAGGTGCAAAGGGATTGGGGCCAACGGCAGTTCTTTTTCTTCCTTGCGTTACGCTGGCCTCTACCTGTTGATTAATCGCCAACAAGGCTTCTCCTTCATCCACAGGGGCGGGCGAATCCAATGGATACGATTGCTCGGCAGAGGTGAGACGCTCTGTTTGCACGGCTCCCCTCGTCTCTTGGTGAGCTTCTTGGGTGGCCTCATTGCTTGGCGTAAACGTGGGTGTGCTGGTTGATGTGGGTGTGGAAGAAGCCGAAGCCGTGGCGACCATCGCCGCCGAAGTAGGCGGTGTTGGTGTCGCCATCGGATGCAAGACCCACTGCACCGTGGTGATACTTGCCAATAGCAAGCCTACCGCACACAACGATAAAGCCACCCACGGTGCCGAGGCTTTTAACGAGACCCCTTCAAACACCGAGCTTAACGGCCATTGATGATGCAACAATTGCACGGCATCAGCTTCATGAAGCTCCAACGGCTGATACGCCCACGCCACATTGGGGCGTAGGGTTTTACGAGCCACCTCCATCCACGGGGTAGAACGCCGTACGGTAGGCTTAATGGATAACCCCACCTGCGGCTGATGAATCACTCGTTTACCCGCACCAGGGGCGTCTGTTGCAATCGTGCTAGGCATCGGATACGCAGCCACTGCAGACGCCCGAGTATTGGAAGAAAGCGAGGCCATCGAGGGGGGGGGCGTTGAACGGTTATGTTGAGATGAGGTGGCCATGGCAATCGTCTCTCTCTCTCTCTAAAAGAATAAACTCTAGCCTAAGTATAGCGTTTGTGGTAAAAAACAGAAACAGAGTTCACCTATTTAGCGTAGACCTTTCAAGGAGTTGTTAAACGCCCATGTCTTCAAGTACCTCCTACCCTGTTTCCCATAATGAGCCGTTTGAAGGGTGGGATTTAAAAACCTTCGCCTTAGCCAACCCCTTTCATACCCCCCTGCCCGAGCTACAACGGATTCTGGTGACGGATTGGACTCTCCCCCTGCCTGTGGGTATTTTAGAGGAAGAGCAACACCGCCACCAACCCATTCGTATTAACGCCATCGTCTTGGTAAAAGCCTTCGACAGCCACAACCCCGAGGCCTCTATTACTACCGTGTTTGATTATCGCCAACTGTTGGATGCTTTCCTCAAGGCACAAGAAACCCACCACAACTTGTTAGAAACCCTCTGCGATACGGCATGGGCTTCCATTAAAAGCTCGCCTTCGGTGGTGGGGCTTACTGTTCGCATCGAGAAAACTAGCCTGTTGCCCAACGCCACGGCCTTGGGCATTGAACGTACCTACCTCAAGTAAGGGGAGCTTCCGCCCGTGCAATGAACGATTCAGCGTTGGTTGCATAAATACACCCGTTTTAGTTTATTGATAAAAGGAGTTTCTAAAAATGAAGCACGTCCCTCAAACCTTCGTCAGTCTGGTTGTTGGCCTCCTCATGGCTAGCGTGTTAGTCCCCACTTGGGCGAATAAAATCGACCTCAAGCCCGTGAGTGGTATCACAACACCCGTCGCTCCTTCGCCTCGAACAATCGGCTCCGTGGGCAGTATCAGCCAAGCCCGCACGCAACGCCTCCCCAAAGGTACCCTTCTTAAAGTCAGCCTGACGCAGACACTCGATGCCCGCCAAGCCCGTATCGGCGATAGTTTTAACGCCCAACTGGTGGATGACGTCTTGGGCAACGATGGTAGCTTGATACTGCCCCGTGGAACGTTGTTTCGGGGGCGGTTAACCAACGTGACTCGTAGCCAGTGGTTTGCTAAAGGGGCGAGCATTCGCTTAGATTTTGATCAAGTGACCCTGCCCATCGGCCGAGAACAACCCATCGCCTTGGTACTACAAGGCGTGGCAGGAGTCACCAACACCTACGGCGAACTCTATCAAGATGTGGGCTACAACGCCAAACTAACTGAAACCGCCGATCGGGCTGCCAGCCTGATTAGCGATACCACCCGTGCAGGCTACGAAGCAGGCAAAGAACTCGGCGGCCCCGTACTAGGGGCGGTGTTTGCCCCCTTTAGCATCCTTGGCGGGGGCCTTGGTGCCGCTGGTTTACTCGGGGCGAAAGCCGTGCAGTATGCCGTGGCCCCTGGGCAGAATGTCGTCGTCACGCCGAACACCCTCTTGCTCGCCCAACTCGCCGTGGATACCCTCCTCCCCGTCGCCGACTAAGCCGTTCGGCTTGTGCAATAAGGGGGTTGCATGCTAGGGGCGTCAAACGGCGAGCAGATGTTGCGTTTCTACCCCCTCTCCCTTTGGGAGAGGGCTGGGGTGAGGGAGCCCATTCGGGCGTGCGATGAGGGGTTGAGCATTGACTGCGTAAAACGGCGAGTCGATACTGCGTTTTTGTGATAAACTTTTATCTTGAATCGGTTTTGTAGATTCAAGATAAAAGTAACGTATTAAGTTTAGCCTAGAGTGGTTTATAAGGAATCGTTTAACATGTTTATTCAACGACTGATAAGTGTGTGTTTATTACTTTGTTTAGGGCTTCAGCCAGTGTGGGCTTTAGATAGTACTGTAGGAAAAACCGTTGATCTCCAAATTGTCTCCGCTGTTAGTAGCGAACATGCAAGACGAGGCTCTACGGTTTACGCCAAAACCATGCAAGAAGTGAAAAACAATCAAAACAAGGTCGTCATTGTTAAAGGTAGTGATGTGCAGCTTACCATTGATGAGGTTAAAAAACGTCGTGGGCATGATACCGCAGGCTATGTGCGTTTAGCAGGTGGAAGCACCACAGATACAGAAGGTAATAGCGTACGCCTAGGGTTAACCTATGAAGAAGGCAACGAAATACAAAAGGCTAAAAAGGGGCAACAGTGGCTTTCTGCGTTGGGGATTGGGTTGACTTTTGTGCCTTTTGGCTATTTTAACAAGGGCGATGAAGCCTACATTCCCAGTGGTACCGTCATTAAAGCCAGTGTTTTAGGCAACTAATACCATTTTTACAAATGAAGGGCGTGTAGTTGATTTCTAGGAGCTTAGACTCGCAGATGAGTGCGGTGTACATAGAAGTACATAAGCTCATCGAGAATCGTAGTGACAACGAAAGCGACAGACGCCCTTTATTTATTAAATTGGTATAATACCAACCTTGGGTTAGCGATAGTGGAACTAGAAAGCCCCCCTACTATGACTCCCTCCTCTCCCTCCTCTTTTCAACCGACTCGTATTGGCATTGTGGGTGCCACAGGCTATGTGGGGCAAGAATTGGTTCGCCTTGCCCTGCAACACCCCCGCCTGCAACTCGGCTGGCTCAGTAGCAAAAGCTACGCTGGCCAACCCTTTTCCGCCGTCTACCCCGCCTTTCGTGGTGTGGTGGATGCCCCCTGCATTGCCGATGCCGATTGGCCTGCACACGCCCACGAGGTAGACGTCATTCTGCTGGCACTCCCCCACGGCTTGGCCGCCCACCACATCACCCCCGAAGCCCTTGCCACAGGCCGAACCTTTATTGATTTAGG
>JBJTUB010000011.1:0-4291 GCA_046080465.1 Vampirovibrionales bacterium
AGTGAAGTCCTAATACTATACCATGAACATCTTTGTAATCATGCGAAACAATACACCTAAGGGAGAGGGCTAGGGTGAGGGATTTCGCAGAGGCTTCTATACTCAAAATAAACACTATTAAATCTATGAATGGATAGAGCAGGGTATTAAAACGTCTTGACTTTTACCTATCTTTCGTTAAAACTATACACTATAAAACAACATGGGTGATTGGCTCAGCGGTAGAGTACTTCCTTCACACGGAAGGGGTCACTGGTTCGATTCCAGTATCACCCATTTTTTGTTGCGTTTTGTATCATTTTTGAGAGAGAAACTGTCTAGCAATGCCCCCCTCTTCTGTTGATTTACTCACCAACCCTATTCACGTTTGCCTAGCCTGTGATGATGCCTATGCACCGTATGCGGGGGTGGTATTTGCCTCTATTTTGGCGACGCTTCCTGCAGAAGAATCGATTGTCTTGCATTTGTTGCACGATGGTCTTAGTGATGAACATCAGCAACAGCTAGTGCAGCTTGTAGAGCCTTATAACACGCAGGCTTGTTTAATGTTACACAGCATCAACGAAGCAGATTTTGAAGCCTACAAAGCCGTACGCACGCACGATTATATTCCCCTAGCCACCTATTATCGCTTACGTTTAGCGAGTCTATTGCCTGAGGTGAATCGGGTGATTTACTTAGATTGCGATATGGTAGTGAACACCAACATTGCACTGCTGTATCGGGCGGATTTGCAAGGCAAGGCGATTGGTGGGGTGCTGGATATTAGCCGTGTCCGCATGAATCGAAAAACCAAGTTGCCGTGGTGGGGGCCGTATGTGAATGCGGGCATGTTGGTGATAGATTTAGCCCGCTGGCGAAGTATCCATGCCGAAGCCCGATTTTTGGCCTATGCCCTTGAAGCCCGTGAGCATATTTTTTGTGGCGATCAGCAAATTATTAACGTGGTACTGGCCGATGAGATTCAGTTGCTGGATAAACGCTGGAATACGCAAGTAAGCAACTTCATGAGCCGTTCGTGCTATACTTCTCGGCCGTTTATTGTGCATTACATTGGTGGGCATAAACCGTGGAAGTGGGGAGCCTTTACCTACTTTAAGCCGTTGTATTTTAAGTATTTACAACAGACCCCGTGGCGTTTTAGCACGCCTGAAGAAGCAACACACTGGCAGGTAGAGGGTCAACGAGCCTCGTTTTGGGGGTATTGGCGATACCGTCCGTTGATTTTCTTGCATCCTAAGTTTTGGTGGGCGTTGTGCAGAACCTATCTCACCCCTCTGTTTGGTTGGGTTTAATAGATTTTTGGATAGTGTTAACGATAGAAGACTCTGCAAAATGGTATTAGAGTTGGTTAGGGAAATCAAAAGCTAGGTGCGGTATTTTTTCTAACACAATGTCAGCTATTTTTTGAACGTGACGTTGGTTTATTCCTGAAAATAAAGGTACAGTTCTTCCAGAGGAAGTTGTCAAAAACAAATACCACGTATCTGACTCATCACTAAATTTGGCTTCCTCTAATTCTAAATGTAAGCTTTTTAATTGCATGAATGCTGTTTTTTGAATACGAGCTTCATGTAGTTGGTTATTTGGTAATCCTCTCGTGTATTCTGTCATTTGCTGAGTATTAAACTCCAGTAAAACATATTCCTTTGGACTCCTTAATTTCAAAACAGCTATCACCAAACCTAGCATTCCCATCAATACAAAACATACAGAAAATTCTATTAATCCTTCTTGAGTTGTATTTATTTTACCTACAAGCCCGAGAATCCTTAGAACTAGAAAGAGGAGAGAAACAACCAAGAGCATTATAAAAGCAACTTTAACCTCTATGCTCTCCGTAAGATATAGTGCTGATGTAGATAATTTAAAATTTCCTGGCTAAAAATTAAGTGCTTTACTGAACATTTTCATATTTTAATACCACTTTCATAAATAAAGGGTGTCTGTCAGACGACTTTGAGAGGCTGGGGCGTTCGCCCTCATTAATAAACCTAGGGGGGAGATTTGTAGAGAGGGAGGAACGGCCTCTCTACATTGCCCGCAGGGCAATACAAAGCGACAAACGTAGGAAATTGCACGCCCGAATGGGCTGAAGTTGATTTCTTGTTAGTTGCAACTTCAGCACGTGTGAATCGTTAGAGCGTTTAGGCGTGTAACGTATCTAAATAACGCTCGGCATCAATGGCGGCCATACACCCTGTACCTGCTGCCGTAATGGCCTGACGGTACACATGATCGGCCACATCGCCACAGGCAAACACCCCATCGATGTTGGTTTTGGTGCTACCCGCTTTCACGGTTAAATAACCCGCCGCATCGGTATCCAACACCCCTGTAAAGAGTTCCGTATTCGGTTTATGGCCAATCGCCACAAACACGCCTTGAGTCGCAAACTCACGAGTTTCACCGTTGGTGGTATCACGCAAGGTGACACTCGTTACGCCAGTGTCTTTACTACCATGAATATCAGCCACTTCGCTGTTCCAAATGACATCAATTTTGGGGTTGGCTAAGGCTCGGTCGGCCATAATTTTCGAAGCTCTAAAGCTATCACGTCGGTGTACAATCGTCACCTTGGTGCAGAAGCGGGTTAAGAAGTTAGCTTCTTCCATGGCAGAATCGCCCCCGCCTACGATAATGACCTCTTTCCCCATAAAGAAGAAGCCATCGCAGGTAGCACAAGCCGAAACACCATGCCCCATTAGGCGTTGTTCGGCTTCAATACCAATCCACTTGGCCGTGGCTCCTGTGGAAACAATGACGGCATCGGCGGTGATGGTACGCTGGCTGGTGGTTACGGTGTAGGGTTTGTTGCTAAAATCAACGGCGGTTACCAGTTCGTAAAAACAATCGGCACCAAAACGCTTGGCTTGATCTCGCATTTTATCCATCAAATCGGGTCCCATAATACCTTCAGGGAAGCCAGGGAAGTTTTCAACATCGGTGGTGATGGTGAGTTGTCCGCCAGGCTGTAGCCCTTCAAAAACCATAGGCTTTAGGTTGGCACGAGCCGCATAAATAGCAGCGGTTAACCCTGCAGGGCCAGAGCCAATAATAACAACTTGACGATGTTCGTTCATAGGGGGAAAGCTTTCTTTTGATAACACGGTAATGATATAGTGGAATGACTGTCTTTCTGTACAATCCTAAGTTCCTCGTTTCGCATTGCCCGTAGGGCAACTTAGCACCAAGAAGTAAGAAAGAAGCGGTTTGAAACTATTTGCAAACAGCCCCTAATAACATTATACGTTACAGCATACCAAAAAAATACGCTACTTTAGAAAGCCTTTAGTTTTCTAGCCCTAAGGGGAAATCAAACTTATACCAATTTCATAAATAAAGTGCGTCTGTCGCTTTCGGTGTCGCTACGATTCTCGATGAGCTTATGTACCTCTATGGTCACCGCACTCATCTGCGAGTCTAGGCTCCTAGAAATCACCTACACGCCCTTCATTTGTGAAAATGGTATTAGTGGGTTGAAGCACTTGCAAGCTGGGGTGTTGTGCCGTGGAAAAGGTGGGCGTTTCTAGCACAAAGCCCCCAACCTCGTAACGGATTTTGAGTAGGGTGTCGTCTTGGTTGAGCAGGGTACTAACGCTACGATGCACCTCGTAGGGGGTGTCGTTTTTTTTAGGGGGGTGTACCTCGGCCAAGGATTGAATGGGGCTGGGGGGCTTGCCTAAGTTTTTAAGCGGAGCGGTCAACACACATTGCCCCGCCAAAAACACCTGTAAGGTATGGGGCAATTGCAGAATGGTTTGTGTCTGTGGATGCACCTGTAGCCCTTGGGTGCGTATTAAATACACGGTAGGCTGTAGCAGGCTGGCCGTGGCTTTGGGCTGAATGGCAATAGGTAGGCGAAGCAACGGCTCGGGCGAGGCGGGCGGCTTGCGAGGCCCCACTTGGGTGTGTACGGTTTCTGGTGGGGGTGGGGCTGGCTTGGGTGGAGGCCCTGTAAACAGGGTTTTAAAAAACGATTGCTGGGGCGGAGGGCTAGGGGGGGGCTTGCCCGCATAGCCACGGGGGCCACGGTAGGGATCATCGGGGGGGGCTTCGCCTTT
The DNA here is from genome assembly GCA_046080465.1 of Vampirovibrionales bacterium. Lineage (GTDB taxonomy): Bacteria > Cyanobacteriota > Vampirovibrionia > Vampirovibrionales > JAJTHC01 > JBJTUB01. The sequence goes on from JBJTUB010000011.1 coordinate 4,065, forward strand.
GCGGGGGGTGGTATTCACGGGGCTGGGTAGCAGGGCGTGGGCTTCGGGCGAGCTATCGTAGCCTTCATAGTTAGGGTCCCCCACCTCAGCGTGAGCAGGTACTGAAGAAAGAACAATCACACTACTACTGCAGAAGGTTAAAAAAAGGTGGGCGAGATAAAGCTTTGGCCTGAATTGCGAAGCTCGGAAGGCCAAAGTGGGGTCAAGGGGCAACGCCCCTTGCACGC
>JBJTUB010000012.1:0-16695 GCA_046080465.1 Vampirovibrionales bacterium
CCCCGTCGTATAGCGTTCTCTCGCATTGTAGGCACGGATAATATTGGTGCGGAAATCCACCATGGCCGCCAAGCCTTCTTCTTTGGCCTCTTGGCTGGCAGTGTTGATAGCACCTTCAGAGCTAAGGGTGGCTGTAGAAAGCAAGCCCATCATTAATAACTCAAAAGAGACCATAAACATAATTGTAACAGTTAAAACCAGCACGCTTCCACAGAAAGCCTTGGGTCGGAGGGTAGGATTATTTTTGGATGACTTCATTTAAGCTGAGACCTCATTGTTTTAGTGCTTGGACTCTCCCTTAACCGTTGTTTTGATTGAGCTGAAGATAGCGAAGAATCAATACTTTAATTACGACGAGGATTTTAAAACGTTTGATAGCGACTTCTTTTTCAGAGCTTTCTATTAGCTTAACAAATTAACGTAGGTATCGGATGTCTGACTGTTGAACTTTAATACACTTGGCGTACTTGTAACAAACGTGTTACATTAAAAAAGGATAAGCAGACATAGTCTCCCCTTTGTTTGGGGGGTTTATGAAAAGAAGAGACGTGTAAAGAAGTAAAGCATGTTATAATTTTAAAAAGTATAAACACAGAGTGATACCTACGAACGTTTGATTTAGGTATGGCATAAAACTAAAACGAAACGCATCGTCAGTAGATGAATCATAGAAAGTTATTTTAGGTTATGGTTGTGAAGACATGTTTAAAAACTAAAAAAGCCTTTACGTTAACAGAATTAATGATTGCCTTAAGTGTCTTAGGTGTGATTGCCATATTTGTGGTGCCTAAAGTACTAACAAGCTTTAATCGAGCTGGGGCTACGACGTCTCTTAAAGAGTTTTTAAGTACCTATACCAACATTATTTATGATGGTATTAATCGTGGTGAGCTAAGTGAGGGAATGCCCCCTCAGCAAATATCTCGGTTCATTATTTCTAAGTTGAATGCTGAACGAATTTGCGAAACAAACGGAGAGACAGAAGGCTGTTGGTCTCATGTCAATAACGCCGCTGGGTGTGTTGGTGTAGAAGGCCACAAGTTAGCCACGGCCGTTATGCCTTCGGGTTTAACTATTGGCGGCTTAACGGATAATAACAACCCGAGTGATGGTTACTTCTACACCCAGTTGGATTTAAATGGTCCAGCCGAACCGAACCATGTAGGGGATGATCAATTTAGTTTATTGGTCAGGCTAATACCTACCCAACGCCCAGGGGTGCGTGTGGCTCATGGGGCGGATGTCACCACAGGCGAGACGGCTGGCCCTTGCTTGTTGCAACAACAGGAAATGTGGAACAGCTTGTTCCGCTAGGGTTCCACTTTAGACTAATTAAAATCTTAAATAGCGACTTCCTGCGTTTGTCGCTTTGTGTTGCCCGTTGGGCAACGTAGAGAGGCTGAGGCGTTCGCCCCCACAGTGAGGAGGGACAAGCGAGAGAATACGCTATTCAATCTTGGAATGGGTATAAGACTCTTTTGGGGGAGCAGGTTGGTTTTTAATGGTACAAAAGTAAAAATTAACCAACCCACGGAACAACTCTGCCAGAGCAAATCCAATCGGGAAGGCGTAAAAGAACGAGCAGACCACCTCGCCAATGAGCGACACCAAGGTAAACCAGTTGCGTTCGTAGATGGTTTTCTGCAGCATTTTTAGCCCAAAGCCTACCATCCCGATTCCTGAGCCGATGTTGACTCCCCACGTGTATAGGCTGTGCCAAGGCGTGTGGGGCACACTAAAGGCTAAGGCGATGCCCGATAGTCCTGCCATCATAAACCCAAGGCTACTTGCCCCCCATAGGGTATAGTTCAGTGGATCCATCATGGCTGCTTTGAGTGCTGACAACGAGCGTAACTGACTCGCCTCACGCAGGGTAAAACGGATTCCTTGCCAGAGATCTATCCACGGTGCATACAGGGCGTGTGCGTCGGCGGCGTTGAGTTGCTTTTGTAGTAAACGCCACCACTGTCGAACGTTGAACGTGGCTTCAATACGATACCTTGGATTCGGACGTGGTTGCCCCGCTGCTTCTAAAAACAGATAGGTAAACCCCACGTTGATGGGTAAAATAGTAACACCATTACCAAGCCTGCCTAGGGTGGCCCAAGGTTCGGCGGGGCTGAGGGCAAAGCTACGATTCACGATATACAACAGACTGCCCAAGCACAGAGTTATTTGCTGTTGCTTTAAGCCTTTAAGCATCCAACTAAAGACGGTTAACAAAGGGGTGAATAACAATAAATGAAATCCCCACCCTTGCACCAAGGGCTGCCAAGCCTGATGTTGGCACGGCGGAAGCTGCATGGCTATATAAACCATGGCTCCTAGCACACTGCCAGCGGGGCCGACCCATGCCACCGCATCTAAGACGGCTAAAACCTGCTCTAAAGAAAGCCGACCAGGCGAGGCATGTGTTGTTATTGTCATAAGGCACCAGTGATACCATTTCGCAGATTGAATAGCGTAATCCCACGCTTGTCGCTTTGCATTGCCCTTCGGGCAATCTTGAGAGGCCGTTCCTCCCTCTCAAGCTCTCCCCCCTAGGTTTATTAACAGGGGCTAACGCCCCCGTTGCCCCCCATTTAGGAAAATCTCGGTGAGCGAACGTTTTGAAAACGTACGGAAAAATAAGGATTTAACTATAGAAACCTCTGCAAAAGAGTTTTTCGAGGCTTCGAAGCTCATCGTTTTGCATTGCCCTTCGGGCAATCTTGAGAGGCCGTTCCTCCCTCTCAAGCTCTCCTCCCTAGGTTTATTAACGGGGGCTAACGCCCCCGTTGCCCCCCATTTAGGAAAATCTCGGTGAGCGAACGTTTTCAAAACGTACGGAAAATAAGGATTTAACTATAGACCCCGTTTTCTCGAAGAGGCTTACGCAACCAGCTTTTTATAGTATACATCGACTCAAGTGTGTTGACAAGTAAGCTTTAAGCGTGAGGATGAGCGTGGGGGTGTGCCTTCCAAAGTAACACCCATACGCCCACCAGCACCCCTGCACGGAGCGTCCATGCCACGGTACGAATCCAGTTGCTATCTACCAAGCGTTGCACCGTACTGGCATCGTAGCCGTGGCGTAACACCTCGTGACACGGCACTTGCAAGAAGGCCGTACTCGCCCAAATGACGAGCAATAACCCAATACCTACCCATTGCCACGGTTGTAAACTCATCATCGAATCGCTAAAGTACAAGCAGGCCACCGCCGTGATAGCTTCGCCTAACATGAGTGGCCCCACTAAATAGGTAATGGCGGTTTGGTGTTGATGTGCATAAGCCGTAAACGCCGTATCGCCCACGGCGTGCATCAGCGGATAATGCACCACTTGTACCATCCAAATAATGCCCGTCATTAACAGGGTACACAGGGTTTGCAGAGCAAGGAGAATTAACAATAAAGACATACTTAAAGCCCCAATCGTGCTAATAGTTTGTAGCGGTTACGAGCCACCCAGCCATACGTTTGACGCACCCCCCAGCCTATCAGTGGTAAGCGAATGGCCAGTTCTAGCAAGCATCCCAGTATCCACCACGCTCCACCGCAGGCTTTTAGGATCACGGCCACGGCCTCTTCACCCACCCATACGGTTCGTTGAGCGTGATGCAATACGTGGATACCTTCTCGCATGGCTTCTTCGTGGCCACGAAGTTCGGGGTAGGGAGCCAAGCTTTCGGGTTCATTCATAGGTAATTGCCGTAACTGATACCGTCTATCGATACTGCTTAAAAAGGCCATGGTTCGGCAACACAGCGAACAGCGGTCATCGTAAAAAACCGCATACGTCGGTTGTGTGGGTGTGGAGCAGGTTGAGGCGTTATTTGGCATAGGCTTTAGTAAGGATAGGGGCGGGGGTGAGTGCAAGGCGAGCCTCGTCATCCCACACTTTAACCACGTTGTAAAAGGCATCACGCTCTACGGCGACTTTACCCGCTTGGTGAATGAGATGCAATAGTTGACGCTTGGTTAACCCTTGCGAGGTTTGAGTCCCTGCGGCGTGGGCGATTTTTTCTTGCACCACGGTACCATCAATATCGCTGACGCCGTAGTGTAGCCCCACTTGCGATATTTTTTCGCCAATGTGTATCCAAAACGCTTTAATATGCGGGAAGTTATCTAGTACTAAGCGAGCCACGGCAAAGTTTTTCAAGTTATCGAAGCCCGTCAGGGCGTGGGCGGGGTCGGCTTTGTTGCCATCGTAGTAACAGTTGAGGGGAATAAAACTGAGGAAGCCCCCTGTTTTATCTTGTTGCTGACGCAAGGCCAGTAGGTGTTCCACACGTTCTTCGGGGGTTTCGCCCAAGCCTGCTAGCATGGTGGCATTGGAGGGGATGCCCATGCTGTGGGCTAGGCCGTGGATATCGCACCACACCTCGCCACTGGTTTTATCAGGACACATTAACGCACGCACCCGTGGAGAAAAGACTTCGGCTCCTCCGCCAGGCAGGGCTTGTAGCCCAGCCTCTTTTAGGGTTTGTAACACGGTACGATGATCGAGGCCATCAATTTTAGCCAAATAATCAATTTCGGCAGCGGTTAAACCCTTGACGTTGACGTGCGGAAACTCTCGGCGTAGGGCTTTAAACAGTTCGGCGTAGTAGGCCGTGTTGGCTTTTTCGTAATGCCCTGCCACAATGTGAAACTCTCGCAATTCGTCTACCATGGGGTAGTTGGCGACATCGTGTAAGATTTTGTCAATGGTCCAAAAGTAAGCGTGAGGCGAAGCCGGCCCTTTTTTGAAAGAGCAGAACTTGCAGGTATCTTCGCAAATATTGGTGGGGTTAATATGGTAGTTATGCACCCAGTAAACGTGGTTTTCTGTGCCTGCTTTGGCTTGACGTTGCCGTGCCAAGTTGGCCAACATGCCCAAACCCAGTACATCGTGACTATGGTAAAGAGCCACGGCATCCTCGTAAGTAAAACGTTCGTTGGCAAGCAGTTTTTCGTAATAGGGGGTGAGATCGCTTTGGGTTTGTAAGTGGCGATGTTGCAGTTCGCTAAGAGGAGTAGAAGAAGTCATGGACGAGAAGTTACCTTATTGAGAAAAAGTACAACGGTACAATTTAATTGTAGCCCAAACAGATATGAAAAGTTTAAACATTCATACCTTTTTAATGGTTGGTGTCTTCTTTTACACGCCAAAGCGGCGTTGACGTTGGCCGTAGGTACGCAAACACTCTAGCAGAGCGGGAACGTCAAACTCTGGCCACAGGGTGGGGGTAAACATCAGCTCGCTATAGGCCGATTCCCACAACATAAAGTTAGAAAGGCGTTGCTCGCCACCAGGGCGGATAATGATATCGGGCGGTGGTAGCTGGTTGGGGTTGAGTAGGGCTTCAATGTGTTGCTCGTCAATCTCTGTAGGCTGTAGTTGCCCAGATTGCACAGAGTGAGCCACCTGGTGTACGGCTTGCAACAGGTGATGACGACCACTGTAATTAATAGCCAACTGCAAGGTTAGCCCCGTGTTGTTGGCTGTACGAGCTTCGGCATCGTGAAAGACTGCCAGCAGGGCCGCAGGCACCGAGGCTCTATCGCCAAAGTAGCGCACCCGAACCCCCAGTTGACACAGTTCTTCTAGATCTTTACGCAGTACGTTGGTCATGAGGGTAAAGAGGTAATCAACTTCTTCGCTGCTGCGTTTCCAGTTTTCGGTACTGAAGGAATAGCAAGTCATCCCCGTTAAGCCAATGGCGTTGGTATAGCAGATAAGTTCTTTAAGGCGTTCGCTCCCCTGTTGATGCCCCACTAAGGTAGGCAACTGCTGTTGTTTTGCCCAACGGCGATTGCCATCCATAATAAAGCCGATATGCTTTAAACCGTGTTGTTCCACTAACACACGCCCCTCTTCAAGATCGGTGGCTTCCGTACGGGGAGCCACCACAGATGGGGGCGAAGCAATGGTGTGAGTTAAAAACGAGGCAACTGTTGAGAGGGGCATAGTATCCAAACCTAAGGTCATTCCGCCACGCAATGAGGGTTTTACGCAATCAACTTTTAACCCTCATTGCACGCCCGAATGGGCCTTTTGCAGAACTGTCTATTGTTACTTGAAGTTTAGGTTGGCTTTACGCAAGCGGATAGATTTTGGGGTGACTTCCATCAACTCATCCAGCGAGATAAAATCCATACCGTATTCCAGCGTCACATCCACAGGGGTTTGTAACACATCCAGTACATCAGCACCAGCCGAACGCATGTTGGTCAATTTTTTGACCTTGGCCACGTTCACGGCTAAATCGCCTGCACGGTTGTGTTCGCCCACCACCATGCCACGGTAGACAGGCACACGCGGTTGGATAAAGAACTTACCCCGATCCTCCAAGTTTTTCAACGCATAAGACGTGGATTCACCTGCTTCGCTGGCTACAATGGAGCCGTTACGGGTTTGCCCCATATCGCCCACCCAGGCACGGAACTCTAGGAAGGCACTCGTCATGATGCCTTGCCCTTTAGTTAGGCGGATGAATTCGCTACGGAAGCCCAGCAAGCCACGAGAAGGAGCGTGGAAATCGAGCAGGCTACGGCCATTGGCGTTTTCCATATGAACCAACTCGGCCTTACGCAACGAGAGACGTTCGATACAGTTGCCTGCATTTTCCTCAGGCACATCTAACGAGACGAGTTCAAAGGGTTCGCACTTGATGCCTTCAATCTCTTTGGTTAGCACTTCAGGCTTGGAAACTTGAAACTCGTAGCCTTCACGTCGCATGGTTTCAATCAGAATGGAGAGGTGCAATTCGCCACGACCCGCCACAATAAAGCTATCGGTGGTACTGCCATCATCCACACGCAAGCTGATGTTGGTTTTAATTTCACGGAAGAGTCTATCCCGCACTTGCCGACTGGTAACAAACTTACCCTCACGGCCAGCCATGGGCGAGTTATTGACGCTAAACGTCATTTGCAAGGTGGGCTCTTCTAGTTCTAACAAGGGTAGTGGATTGGGGTGAGCGGGATCGCACAAGGTTTCGCCAATATCCGCTTCAGGAATACCCGCAATGGCCACGATATCGCCAGCCACGCCTGTTTCAATTTCAATACGCTTGAGGCCTTCAAAGCCAAAGAGCTTGTTAATACGGTGGTTCTTCACGCTGCCATCACGGTAGTGCAAGGCCACGCTTTGCCCAGGAGCCAACTGCCCTTGACGAATCCGCCCAATCAGTAAACGCCCTAAGTAATCGTTGTAATCTAGGGTGGAAACTTGAAATTGCAAGGGAGCGTCTTTATCGGCAATGGGGGCAGGGATGTGTTCTAAGATAGTTTCAAAGAGAGGTTCTAGGTTTACTAACTCGTGATCCAGTTCTTTAATGGCCGTACCCTGTAAGCCACAGGCATACACCACAGGGAAGTCGAGCTGATCTTCATCGGCACCCAATTCAATCAACAAATCCACAACTTTATCCACAGCCCGAGGAGGATCAGCGGCGGGACGGTCGATTTTGTTGACTACCACCACCACCTTTAGGCCGTGATGCAAGGCTTTACGCAATACAAAGCGGGTTTGAGGCATGGGGCCTTCCACAGCATCCACAATCAGCAAAGCACCATCTACCATGGTGAGTACCCGCTCTACTTCGCCCGAGAAATCGGCGTGACCAGGGGTATCTAAAATATTGATGCGATACTCTTTATAAGGGATGGCCGTGTTTTTAGAAAGAATGGTGATACCCCGCTCTTTTTCAAGATCGTGGCTATCCATCATCCGTTCGCTGAGCTGTTCGTTTTCACGAAAAATACCCGATTGTTTAAACATGCTATCAACCAAGGTGGTTTTACCGTGGTCGACGTGGGCAATAATGGCAATGTTACGAAGCTGGGGGTTGTAGACAACTTCGTTTTGGGTAGGAGTGGGGGCAGTGCTAGTCAAGGTCACGATTGCCTTCTTTTTCTTTTAGGGTAGGTTTAACACAAGATAACATAAAAAACAAACAACGTTTTGTGAAAAACAACGGAAACAACGGGAACCACAAACTTTTTTGGTCTGTACACGCAAAAACGTACACGTAAATAAAAGCGTGCAAATGAATACATATTCTTGCATAAAATTATACTAGAAACACAACCCGCAAACAACCCATAATTTTTGCCCTGATGGAATTTTTCCCATGTTGACATTTTTTTTGTTTTCAGTATGATTTTAACCTAAGGTTTGTACCATTTTTAAGATGGTAATGATGTTGCATAAATCATGAACTGTGCTTAATTCTTACCTTCCTGCATTTTGGTAAGAAGCCCTATATCGTTACTGATAGGGTGTTAACCGTACCCTCCCGCGTTTGTGAAAACTTGGAGAAATCTATTGTGCCAACTATTGCTCAATTAGTTCGTAAAGAACGTGAAAAAATGACACGCAAAACCAAATCTCCCGCTTTGGTTGCTTGTCCTCAACGTCGTGGTGTTTGCACCCGTGTTTATACAACTACACCTAAAAAACCAAACTCTGCTTTGCGTAAAGTAGCTCGTGTTCGTTTAACTAGTGGCTTTGAAGTCACCTCCTACATTCCTGGTGTGGGTCATAACCTGCAAGAGCACTCGGTGGTTCTTATTCGGGGCGGTCGTGTTAAAGATCTTCCTGGTGTGCGTTATCACATCGTTCGTGGTACCTTGGATAGCGAAGGCGTAAAAAACCGTAAACAAGCTCGCTCTAAATATGGTGCCAAGAAAAACCAACCTGTATCCACAGGTAAAAAACGCTAAACCTTAAAGCGTTTTAGCCCTTTGGGCTAGTGGTTTTTATTTGTTAAGCTATTATTTTAGAGTAATACTGGAGATTTTATACGTATGCCACGTCGTTACCGTCCTGAAAAACGCATTCCTATGCCAGATTCCGTGTACAATGATGTACGCATTGCTAAGTTTATTAACCGCCTTATGCGTAAAGGTAAAAAATCCACGGCTGAGCGTATTTTTTACACCGCTTTAAACCAACTTGAAGGTAAAACCGAACATTCGCCTTTAGAAGTCTTCTTCTTGGCGATGAACAAAGCTCGTCCTTTGGTTCGTGTTAAATCTCGTCGTGTGGGTGGTTCTACGTATCAAGTACCTATGGAAGTAGATGATACCATGGGCGAGGCCATTGCTTCACGCTGGGTGATTCAATACGCCAATGCTCGTGGTGGTAAAACCATGGCCGATCGTCTTTCTGCCGAATTGTTGGATATTCTAAACAATCAAGGTGCTACCATGAAAAAGCGTGATGAAACCCACCGTATGGCTGAAGCCAACAAAGCGTTTGCTCACTATCGCTACTAAGTTTTTTTTATAAACGGACAGACGCTCTTATGATTTCCTTAGGAGCGTCTGTTGCTTTTTTCTTTTGTTAGTAGTACTGTAGTTAGGTATTATGGTAGGTGTTGAGTTTTTAGTTTGTTAAAAACATCATACTTATAATGAATGTTATATGATATAATTGATAAAATAGTTTAACGGAGTGTATTAATAAACCACATGATTAAAATAGGTTCTGCTTTAATAGAGTATGCTGAACAGCTGGAACGTGAGAGAGGGATTCCCCGCCAATTTATTTTTGAATCATTGAAAGAAGCAATGCTCGCTGCTTATAAACGTTATGCCAGCTTAAACAATGCTGAAATTGAAGGGTTTAGCTGTAAACTTATTGAAAAAACCGGTGAAATTGGTGTGTTTGAACACCGCATTGTGGTGGATGAACTGATTGATCCGCGTGACAAATCAAAAGAGCTAGAAGAATTGCGTTTGGCTGCTGAAGAAGCCGAGCAAGAGTTTGAGCCTCCTTTTGAACTATCTTCGTTTCTTCCGCTTCGTCGGCAAGTGTTGCTGGCAGATGCTCGTAAGCAAAAAGCAGATATCCGCGTCGGCGAAGAGTTAGTTACCGATGTGACTCCCTCTGAGTTTGGGCGTATTGCCGCTCAATCGGCCAAGCAAGTGATTACGCAACGTATCCGTGAAAGCGAAAAGATTCTGATTCAAAAAGAGTTTGAAGAAAAGAAAAGCACGGTGGTTCCAGCCTTAGTTCAACGGGTGGAGGGTAACAACGTTGTTGTTAACATTGGGCGTAGCGATGCCTTATTGCCTACCCGAGAGCAACTCCCTGGCGAGGTGTATCGTGTTGGCTCTAAGTTGCGTGTTTATGTTTCCGAGTTGCGGGATAGTAGTCGAGTGCCTCAAATTATTGTGTCTCAAGCTCATGCCGCCTTGGTGCGTGAAGTGTTTGAGTTGGAAGTACCCGAGATTGAAGATGGTTTGGTAGAAATCAAATCCATTGCTCGTGAGGCAGGAGACCGAACCAAGGTAGCCGTTCACAGCCCTGATCCTGAAGTAGATGCTCAAGGTGCTTGTATTGGTACCCGTGGCGGACGTATTCAAGCGATTGTATCCGAGTTAAACAACGAGAAAATTGATATTATTCGTTGGAATGAAGATCCCGCCATTTTTATTGTCAATGCGTTAGCTCCAGCTCATGTGCTTGAAGTGCGTATACACCCTAACCCTGAAAAACGAGATGCCCTTGTTGTGGTTTCGGATGATCAGTTGAGCTTGGCCATTGGTCGTCAGGGTCAAAACGTACGCTTGGCTGCTAAATTGACAGGCTATAAATTGGATATCAAAAGCGACAGTCAATTTCAAGAGTTGCGTCAACGGATGCTTTCCATGAAGCGTTCGGGTGAAGCTACCGAAGCACCGAGTGCCTCGGCGGGTGAAAATGTGCTAGCCGCCACCTTGGAAATGGCCGATAACTAATTCTCTGTTCTCCGTGTGTTGGTTTTCAAGGCACGGAGAACTTAATCTTTTTAAGAATCTAAAAAGATTTTAAATGGAATTAATTAAAACTCCCTTGAGATACTTATCTCATCAAAACACAGTTGACTCTGTCTTTGTTTTAATCGTACTTAAGTTGCCTGATGTTTAGGTATAGATCGTCGCCAATAATGCGTTTACCCGTTCTGCTACGTTCTGATAAAAAACAAAAACGTCTTTGCGTGTTTTGTAAACGTTTTTCATTACCTAAAAGTATGTGGCGTTTTTCCTGCCGTTCGTCTACTCATGAAGCTTTGCCGACGCTTGAATTACGTCCGCCAGACACCCCTACTCCACCGTCTAGGTTTGGGCGTTCTGCTTATGTTTGCACGAATGCGAGCTGTGTTCACAAGCTTTATGGGTTACAGATAAAGCCACTCAACCATGCACTACGTGCGAGTTGGCCCACCACCACGTATCAACAATTGTTAAAGGCCTATCGCCTTGAGGAGACCGAATGAGTATGACAACTAAAATGAGAGTCTACGAATTAGCTAAAATTGTAAATCTAAGCAATAAAGAGTTGATTGCCGTTATTGCTGATAAATTAAATATTACTGTAAAAAGCCACTCTAGCACCTTGGAATCGGAAACAGTTTCAAAGCTTTTTGAGCTGTTGGGTGCCAAACCTGCCAAGCCCTCGGTAACCTCGGAAGCTCCTCCTCCCCCAGCGGAGGTTCAACCGAAAGCACCTACATCGTCATTCAAGGAAAAACCAGCGGAGGCAGCGGTGGCCAAAGCTCCAACGCCAACCAAGGCGGCCACGACACCCCAAGCCCCCACGCCAACATCTACTCCTTCTAATTACACAGAACGTAAGCCTTCGGTGTACGTCAACCCTAGTAGACCACCAGCCCCCGCTTCCTCACAGACCCACCCTCATAAAAAAGTGTCGTCTGCCGCTCCTTCCTCCGCTGCCTCCAAAGCATCTACGACACAAAAAAAACACCATCACAAAGGAAAATCTATGTCAACACCCCCTGTTGAACTTGTTGAACGTCCCCAAGGGCCGGTCGTGTTCGATACTCCCTTAACCGTTCGGGATCTCGCCTTGGCTTTAGATAAACGAGAAACAGACATTATCAAGCACTTGTTTATGAAGGGGATTATGGTTTCTATTAACCATACGCTCGATTTTGATGCGATGCTCAATGTTGCCACGGCCTTGGGTGTCGAAGCCATGGTTGAAAAAAAGCAAGATTTATCGCAGGTTGAAGTAAAGAACGTGCTAGAAATGGCCTCTAGCGAGTCGGAATCGAATCGTGTGGGCGACTCTCGCTCCCCTGTTGTTTCCATCATGGGACACGTAGACCACGGTAAAACCAGCTTGCTGGATGCGATTCGTCAAACACGGCGTAAAATTGTAGATGGCGAAGCGGGTGGCATTACCCAAAGTATTGGTGCCTACAGTGTCGAACGTGATAACCAGCGGGTTGTGTTTTTAGATACCCCTGGTCACGAAGCGTTTACGGCCATGCGGATGCGAGGAGCCAAGGCGACGGATATTGCTATTTTAGTTGTCGCCGCCGATGATGGGGTGATGCCTCAAACCATTGAAGCTATTAACCACGCCAAAGCAGCGGGTATTCCCATGATTGTGGCCGTCAATAAAATTGATAAACCAGCCGCCGATCCTGATCGAGTGTTGACTCAACTCATGGAACACAACGTGATGCCCGAAAAATGGGGTGGCGATGTGATTACAGTTGAAGTTTCTGCTTTGCAACGCTTGGGCTTGGATGATTTGGTTGACAATATCTTGTTACTTTCAGAGCTAATGAACCTACGAGCCGAAACGGATGTTGAGGCAGAGGGGGTCATTATTGAAGCTCGCTTGGATAAGCGTCAAGGGCCGGTGGCCACCGCCTTGATTCAAAAAGGCACGCTGCGTATTGGCGATAATATTTTAATTGGTTCAGTTGGTGGGAGTGTCCGCTCTTTACTTTCTGATACAGGAGAACGCCTTAAAGAGGCTGGCCCTTCCACGCCTGTTGAAATTACAGGCCTTAAAGAGGTTCCCACCGCAGGGGGGCCTTTCAAGGTTCACAGTAGTAATAGCGAGTTTCGTCAGTTGCTTACCCAAGCTCAAGAAAACGATCGTGAACAACGCTTGGCTCAACGTGGCAAAAGTGCGGGTGGCTTGACACGTTCCTTAGATGATGAAAACCGTAAGGAACTACGGGTCGTTTTGAAGGCCGATACACAGGGTTCGTTAGAAGCGGCTCAAAAATCGCTGGAAGATTTAGGCACGGATGAAATCCAAGTAAATATTTTGCACACGGCGACAGGGGATATTACCGAAGCTGATGTAATGTTGGCTACGGCATCGCAGGCCGTGGTAATTGGCTTTAACGCCCACGAAGATGTAAAAGCAGCCAAAGTGGCAGAAAGTGAAGGCATTCGCCTGTTCTACTTTGATATTATTTATCACATGGCCGAAACCGTTGAAAAGTTGATGCTGGGTGAATTGGATGCCGTTGTGCATGAAACAGAGGCGGGCAAAGCAGAAATTCGTCAACTGATTAGCGTGGGTAAAGCCACCATTGCTGGTTGTATGGTTATTGAAGGTAAAGTGGTGCGTCAAAGCAAGGCTCATATTTACCGTGGTAAACAGCTCATTTACGAAGGTTATGTTGATATGCTGAAACGCTTTAAAGATGATGCCAAAGAAGTGGCTCAAGGCTACGAGTGCGGCATTTCGTTCTATAAGTTTTCAGATTTTCAAGTGGGCGATGTCATCGTGAGTATCACGGAAGAAGAGCGAGCCAGAACCTCTCTCTAAGCGTGATGTGTACGCCAAGGCTCATCGCTTTACACTCCCTTGCTCGTATTTAAAAGGTGATTCTATTCATGGAACGTTCTTCTTTTTCACGTGTTGATCGTGTTCGCAAACAGGTAATGCGTGAGTTTGCCGATATTTTAAAAACAGAAATTCAAGATCCTCGCTTAGATGACTTTGTCATTTCGGTGGTGGATGTAGAAATGACTCCTGATTTAAGTAGTGCCAAAATCTATTTGAGTATTTTGGCTGATGCAGAGATTCAAACCGAAGTGATGACGTTGATTATGGAGTACAAAGGCAAAATCCGTAAAGCAATTGGTAGCCGTATTCGGTTACGCCAAACGCCTGAAATCGCCCTCTTTTTAGATGATACGTTGGAACGTGGCACCAAGGTCACGTATCTACTGAATCAAATTGCTCGGGGTGAAGTGGAATAACCATGGATTGATGCCAAGGTGATGTTTCTTTGCGTACTACCGTTAATTGATGTTGCTAGTATTGCGGATGCTGGGTACACTTATCGTTATACGAACGAAAAAGCAACGTTTGAAGTGGGTCAGTTGGTTCGCATCTCTTGGGGGAGTCATCGTCATGTGGTGGGCTTGGTGTTGCAAGCAGAAAATGTTCCCCCGCCACCGCCTACTGTTTTTTGCAAGTCGATTGAAGACAGTCTCTCGCCGAGTGCCGTGGTACCACCCGCCCTGTTGCAACGCCTAAAGTGGATTGCCTCAACCACGGGAACCTCTTTAGCGGCCACCATCAAAGCCGCACTACCTAGTCCGTTTTTTACGGCCAAACCACATCACTTTACCCCCAAACAATCGGTGGTTTATCATCTTGCATCCCCACTGGAACAAACGCCGGATTCGCCCCCTGCTGGGTTGACCCGCCGACAATTAGAAGTGTGGCAACAGTTGCAACGGTTAAGCGAAACCGCTCCAAGCCAAGGCTGGTCTCAATCGTGGCTGATAGAACAGTTGCAAACAACCAAAGGAATGCTGGAAAAATTGGTTCAGGCGGGGTGTTTATCTTCCTCATTACAGGCCAATTATCGTGACCCCCTCACCTTATTGCTTTCTGCCGATACCACAAAATCCCACCACGATTCGCCAACGTGGTTTACCCTAAACGCACAACAGCAGGCCGTTGTTCAACAAGTGCAAGCCAACCCAAACCAAGCGTTTTTATTGCACGGCATCACGGGGGCGGGCAAAACCGAAGTTTATATGGAATTGGCTCGGCAGGCCTTACTTCAAGGCAAACAGGTACTAGTGCTGTTGCCAGAAATCGCCTTAACGGGGGCCTTGGCTCAACGTTTTGTGAAACGCTTTGGCCAACAACAGGTGGCGGTGTGGCATAGCCAACTAAACCAAGGCGAACGCTTAGATACATGGTATCGCATTCAACAAGGCTTGGTGGGTATTGTGATTGCGGCTCGCAGTGGTATTTTTACCCCCTTGCAAGAGGTGGGGTTGTTGATTGTGGATGAATGCCACGATGATAGCTTTAAACAGGATCAGCCCGCCCCCCGTTATGATGCTCGGCAGGTGTTGCGATGGTGGCAACAGCAGCAAGGATGCCCGCTTTTACTGGGGTCTGCTACGCCTACTGTTACCCAGTATTACGAGGCGACCGAGACCCACGAACTTCAACTACTAGAGCTGACCGAACGGTTTGGCGAGGCTCAGTTGCCTTCCATTTTTTTGGTAGATATGCGAGACGAGCAACGCAAAGGCTTGGGAAACCGCTTGTTTGCCTCTGGTTGTTTGGAGGCCTTAAAGCAAACCTTGGCGAATCACGAGCAGGCCATTGTGTTGATGAATCGGCGAGGGTATCAAACCCATGTGCAGTGTAGCGATTGCGGGCATGTGTTTCAATGCCCCAGTTGTTCGGTGGGCATTACCTACCATGCGTCGCAACAGCAGGTTAAGTGCCATCATTGTGGCTACACCAGCGAACCGCCCGTGTACTGCCCCGTGTGTGCCAGCAAGCACATTGTACGAAGCGGGGCAGGCACACAACGAGTTGAGGAAGAGCTACGCCAGCATCTAGGCGAAACCGCACGCCTACTGCGTTTAGACGCCGATGTATTACAGCAACGGCACAGCTTGCCTCAGTTGTTGGGGGCTTTCTCTAAGGGCGAGGCGGATGTGTTGATTGGCACTCAGTTGGTGGCCAAGGGCTTGGATGTATCGAATGTCACGTTGGTGATTGTACTGAACACCGATGCCAGTTTAGCCTTACCTGATTATAAAACCTTAGAGCGGGGGTATCAGTTAATCAGCCAAGTGGCGGGGCGTGCAGGACGGGGTAGTAAAGCTGGCCGTGTGTATTTGCAAACCTTTCAACCCGAGCACCCCGTCATTCAGTTTGCCAAACGAACGGCGTATCAAGGGTTTTACGAGTATGATTTGCGTCAGCGTCAGCCTTTGGCCATGCCCCCGTTTGGTTTGTTGTTTCGCTTGGTGGTGGCTACCGAACATACGGAACGCACCCAACAATTCGCCGTGGGTTTGGTGCATCATCTTAAAGAAGCCTTGCTGCAGGCACTTCAGCAAACGACGGCAAACCTTGCCGAGACCGAACAATTGCTGGCTCAGGGGGTTCTATTTCTTGGCCCCGTTCCTTGTATGATAGAACGGTTGCAAAACTTTGTTCGGCATCATGTGTTGATAAAAGTGAATAAAGCGATACTTTCCAAACAGCAACAAGATACCTTGCAACAGGCTACCGCCGATTGGTTCCGAGCGTTAAGTATCCCCACGGGTATTCGGTGTGCGTTGGATACCGACTGCCAATCATTGTTTTAGAAAAGCCCATTCGGGCCTGCAATGAAGCCCGTTCGGGCGTGCGATGAGGTGTGTTGAGTCTGTTGCGTCAGACGGCAAGTAGATCTTGCGTTCCTTTGAATGCTCACAGTAAGGGCAGATTGCATCCGCCTATTTTCTATATATAGTTAAATTCTTATTTTTCCGAACACTTTTATATTCTTTCGCTCACCGAACTCAAGTGGGGGGCAGCGGGGGCGTTAGTCCCCGTTAATAACTCTAGGGGGAGAGTTTGAGAGGTTTTTCACAATGAGGATCTTGCGTAAGAAATGAGATTCTCCCTCCTCACTGTGGGGGCGAACGCCCCGGCC
>JBJTUB010000013.1:0-5162 GCA_046080465.1 Vampirovibrionales bacterium
GGGGTTGTGAGTGTATTCAACCGTCTCATACCGCCCGCACACCGCCGAATCAGTCGCCCGAATCAACAGATTCGTTTAGCTGCCGACTTGCCAGCCACGGTGCATCGCCTTCGAGAACTCTGACTTTTAGGGTCTCCTGTCTATTTTACGAAAGAGCTTGCAGGTTTTGTTTTTTTATGAGACTATGGTAAAATAAAGTTAAATAGTATTTGTTTTTATAGTTATCTAGAGTGAATAGGTTTATAAGCACTGTTGCTTTCAGTTATCGAAAGTTCGGTGCTTTATTCTTTTTGGGGAATCCATGCAAAGCCCCTATATAGAAAGCTCTGCAAAAGGGTTTGTCGAGGCTTCTAAGCCCCTCGTTTTGTGTCGTCTTTCAGACGACTTTGAGAGGCCGTTCCTCCCTCTCCAACCCTCCCCCCCCAATTATTTCTCGGGGCTTCGCCCCTATAGACCCCATGTTTTAGCTTTTTACGCTTCTAGCGTTCGGTGTTTCATTGCGAGGGTGAACGACCCCAGCTTTCAACCCTTCATTGCACGTCCGAATGGGCTTTAGCAGAGGTTTCTATAGGCTAGGGTATAAGGTGCGTGGCTGGCGGTGTTAGTTGCGTTGCTAAAGCCAAGGCCTCGGCAAAGGTTTTGGCGTAATGCCCTGCCCCAAGCTGATTAAAAATACCCATCTCTTCTAGTTTTTGATACACCCTTGGGTTGGCCTCTGAGCAAATTAACGCCGTGCCTTGGTGTTGCAAGGTGCGTACAATCTCTTCTAGCGTTTCAAGACCCGAAATATCGATAAACGGCATGTGCTTAAAGCGAATCAAAATACACGATGGAGGCTCTTGCTCTGTGTGTTTTAACGCCTCGGTTAGTCGATCGATGGCCGCAAAGAAGAAAGGCCCTTCAATGGAATACACTTGCAGCCCCGAAGGCACATCAATAACAGCTTCTGCCTGAAGCTTGGCCTGAAGGGTGGAGGCATCCACTTGACGAATTTCGCTGGCCTGAGTCATGTTTTTGAAAAAATTAAGCAAGGTAAGCATCATGCCGATATTCACGGCCACCACTAAATCCGTAAACACCGTGAGTAAAAAGGTGACAATCAAAATCAAGCTCTCCCCCCGTGGAGCCACACGCAACACCTGCACCAAATGGGGTAAATCGCTCATGTTGACGGCAACAACCAACAAAATAGCGGCCAAGCTGGCTAAGGGAATATGGCCTAAAAAAGAGCCTCCGACACATAGTAGCACCAAAATGCACCCCGCATGTACTAGGCTTGCCAAAGGTGAGGTAGCCCCGTAGCGTACGTTGGTGGCCGTACGGGCAATAGCCCCTGTGGCGCTAAAGCCTCCAAAACACGGAGCAATGATATTTATTAGTCCTTGGCCAATGAGTTCGTAGTTCGGGTTGGTTTTAGGAACATTGGCCGTGGGGTGTTGTTGCCGTGCCAAGCTATCGCCCACCGTGGCAGAAAGCAACGATTCAATGGCACCCAGCATGGCAATGGCAAAGGCGGGTTCTAGCAACGTAAGCCAGTTATGAAGCGATAAATGAATGGGATGAAAAGCTAAACTTTCTAGCCCTACTGTCTGTAAACTGTCGCCAAAAACACTCCCCAAGGTGGCTACATTCTGTAGTGATGTTTGCCACAGGGGCGGTAGCCAAGGAGCGGTTAGCAAACTATGGTGTACCGCTGTTGTGATAACCAAGGCCCAAACTGGGGCCGGTATTCGCCGAGCATACGGCAAGCGTGGCATGATAAGTAACAGAGCCAAGCTGAACACCCCCACACCCACGGTGGGCCAATGAGTGTGAGGCGGATGCTGGGCTAGAAAACTGAGTTTTTCGTACAGGTAATGCCCTTGGGGCGATGCCTCCCAGCCTAAAAACGGAGCGAGCTGCGTGAGGATAATCAATAAACCAATCCCAGCCGTAAAGCCGATAATCACGGGTTCGGGAATGTATTTAATAAAGGTACCTAAACGGCATAGCCCCATTAGCACTAAAAACAGACCTGCCAAACACGTGGCAGCCAGTAAGCCATCCACACCATGTTCGTGTACAATGCCCGATAAAATAACGATAAAGGCTCCTGTTGGCCCCGATATTTGAAATCGACTGCCCCCTAGTAGCCCGCCAATCACCCCCGCTAGCAAGGCGGTAACGAGACCTTGCTGGGGTGTTAGGCCACTAGCAATAGCAAAGGCCATCGCTAGTGGAATCGCCACTAAGCCGACAACCAAGCCAGCCAAGGCATTCTGTTTTAACTGAAGGGAACGGTGGCAATAATCGTGCCAAAGGTAGTGAAAGCCAAATTTCATAGCGTGCTTGTTGTTCTCGTATCGGGTAGTATCGTGTATTCAAGGGGGGAGGGGGCGTGCATAAAAATACTTCAGGACGCTTTAGGAGACAAGACGTATCATACAGGAGGCATGCCGTGTATACAAGGATTCTTTTCTTTAGGGCAAAAGTAAGAAAGAGTTTGAATTGGGGTATGTTTAGTTTATAGAATGTGATTCTTTGGCCTGAATTGCGTAGCTCTGAAGGCCAAAGTGGGGTGCAAGGGGCAACGCCCCTTGCACGCAGGGGGATCTCCAAGGGGGACTCTCGTGCAAGAGTCCCCGCTTGGCACGCACCAGCTAGAGGCGAAAGCACTAAAACAACCTAGCTTTACAAAACATAACACCTTCTGTGTAGAAGATTGCCATGTTTTGCTTGCAATGACATAGGGTTTAGGTCTTACCCTGTCTTTTCCAAGCTTTCGACGTTTATACCTACGTTTCTGTAGCAGCCTCCTTTGCTTGGTGGAGACCGTCTCGCTAAAACTGTGCTACTCTAATAGAAAGAGAGAATTGCTAGCGTTGTACAACACACCTAAAGTAAATACCCACCACCCATGAGCCAACAAGAAAACTGGACGAGTCCGCTCGGTATTTGGAACAAACTGCTAAAGCATAACGACGTGCTGTTAGCCGTTGGTTTTGTGTTCATTATTTTAATGATGTTGATACCGTTGCCCCCCTTTGTGCTAGATTTGTTGCTTACCGTTAATATTGCGTTTAGCGTTGTTATTTTGTTAGTGACGCTCTATACCAAAGAGCCGCTTCAGTATTCCACCTTCCCTACCTTGTTGTTGATTTCCACACTGTTTCGGCTGGGGTTGAACGTTAGTTCTACACGGCTTATTTTGTTAACAGGGGCACCGGGCGAGGTGATTAAAGCCTTTGGCGAATTCGTGATTGGTGGTAACTATCTGGTAGGTTTGTTGATTTTCATTATCTTGATGATTATTAACTTTATGGTTATTACTAACGGTGCAGGGCGAGTTTCGGAAGTATCGGCACGCTTTACCTTGGATGCCATGCCAGGGAAACAACTTTCCATTGATGCCGATTTAAACGCAGGCATCATTACCGAAAAAGATGCTCAAAAACGCCGAATCACCATTCAAAAAGAAGCCGATTTTTTTGGTACCATGGATGGTGCTAGTAAGTTTGTTAAAGGCGATGCAACGGCTGGATTAATTATTACCGCCATTAACATTATTTTTGGCTTAATTATTGGCGTGGCTCAAATGGGGATGCCCGTAGAGGAAGCCGCAGCCACGTTCACGATTTTAACCGTGGGCGATGGGTTGGTTTCCTCGTTGCCTGCGTTGATTATTTCATCGGCCACAGGTATTTTGGTAACCCGTGTTAGCGAAGATGATAGCCGTAGCTTAGGCGATGATTTAGGTACTCAATTGTTTGGTAACTACAAGGTGCTGGGGGTTCTCGCAGGCTTGTTGGCGTTTTTAGGGTTTATACCAGGAATGCCCACGGTTCCGTTTTTGTTTATTGCTGCGTGTGCGGGTGCTGGAGCTTACGTTGGTTTTAAAAAGTTTCAACGGCTGGAGGCTACCACCGTGAGCGAAGCCCTTGCCGAAGCTGGGGGCGACAAGCCTAAAACCAATGGCGAGCAAGTAATGGAACTGTTACAAGTAGAAGCCATGGAGCTAGAAATTGGGTATCGCCTAGTACCGTTAATTGAAGCCGAAAGCGGCGGCGATTTACTGGATAGGATTGGTAATATTCGTAGGCAAATGGCCACCGAGCTTGGCTTGGTACTGCCTAGTATTCGGGTGCGGGATAACTTACACATTGACCCCAACCTGTACACGCTGAAGCTACGGGGCATCCCCATTGGGCAAGGCAACGTGCAGGCCGATATGTGGCTGGCCATGGCCACCGACCCCATTTTGGCCGAACCTATCAACGGGATACAAACCAAGGAACCCGCCTTTGGTTTGCCTGCGTTGTGGATTGAAAACGATGATAGAGACGAGGCCGAAATGGGGGGCTACACCGTGATTCACCCCTCTGCCGTCGTCTCTACCCATTTAACCGAACTGATTAAAAAACATGCCTCGCAGATTTTAACCCGTGCCGATGTGAAGGTGTTGCTCGATCATCTGAAAGAAAAAGGACAAGAATCCTTGGTAGATGATTTGATACCCACCCAGCTGAGTATTTCTGAATTGCATGTGGTACTGCAACAGCTACTGCACGAGAAAGTCTCCATTCGGGATTTAGCCTCGGTGTTGGAAAGTATTGGCTACCATTGCCGTATTAGCAAACACCCCGATTATTTGGTAGAGCAGTGCCGTATGGCTTTGGCACGTAGTATTTGCAAGCAACACTTAGATGAACAAAGTGGCAAGTTGCCTGTACTCACGCTTTCACCCGAGGCGGAAGAAGTATTGGCACAAAGCTTGATGCCCACCAGCGATGCCCAAGGCAACAACAGCACCACGTTAGCTTTAAGCCCCGTGTATACGCAAAACCTGCTGAAGGCCGTCAATGGCGATATTGAGCGAGTGCTTAGCACCGATGGTGTTCAGCCTGTGCTGCTGTGCAACGCCAAGTTACGCCCCCATGTGCGTAAACTCATTGAACGTATGTTGCCACAAATTGCCGTGTTAAGCTACAACGAAATTGGCCCCACTACGCAAATACAAACGTACGGAGCCATTCGAGTGGGATAAAAGCCTTTGAAGTAAATTATGGAGGATAACGGAGTCGAACCGTTGACCTACTGCGTGCGATGCAGTCGCTCTACCAACTGAGCTAACCCCCCAAAAATAAAAGCGTGCGAAAAAAGGTTTGATGCGGTCGCCAACTGTG
>JBJTUB010000014.1:0-4393 GCA_046080465.1 Vampirovibrionales bacterium
CCCGAACCTTTCCAGTTGGTTGCAAGACTAACACCTGTGATAGTGGAATGACACTCTTTCCAAGCACTGCTAAGTTCCCGGCGCTTTGTATTGCCCTTTGGGCAATATTGAGAGGCCGTTCCTCCCTCTCAAGCTCTCCCCCCTAGGTTTATTAACGGGGGCTAACGCCCCCGTTGCCCCCATTTTGGAAGCTCTCGGTGAGCTAGTACTTTAAAAATGTACGGAAAAATAAAGATTCGATTATATCTAGTAAAACAGTTTTAGGTTGAGGTCAGTCCAGCATTGGGGTTTATAGGGGCGAAGCCCCTATAAATAAGCGAGGGGGGAGAGTTGTAGAGAGGGAGGAACGGCCTCTCTACATTGCCCAACGGGCAATACAAGTCGAGAAGGTTTATCTAACTACCTATGAGTCGTTTAAAAGATTGGTTGCCTACCCCTGGGGTCAGCGAACTCTACCACCATCTACAAGATGCGCTGATTGAAGCGGGCTTGCCGAGTGATGAAGTCGAGCTTTCTTCGCAAATTAGCATTGGCTTTTTACAAACGGCGGTGGATTTATTGCGTCAAGAACCAGGGTATCGAGCCTCCGATGCCGACGCCCTGATTCCGTTTGAAGAAGATCAGGCCAACAAGGTACTTCAACTTTTTGCTCGTGGCTTGATTCATGCCAGTATCAAGGCATGGAGTTATCAAGTCACAGGAACCCCAAAATCCACCATTTTGCAGTGGTTGGCCTTGGAGCTTTTTTCGCAAGCCAAGCAGATTGTCACGGCCACCATTGGCCAAGAAGCCACCCCCGAGCTTCAGTTTGATGATACCCAGCTGGAAACGTGGATGAAGCAAATTGCCGAAGGGGGGCTAGCCCACCAACTGAATGAATACGAGCGTCAGTTTGGCCCCTTGCAACCCATTGAAGAAATTAGCAACAAGTTTAGTAAGCCCAAGCCTGCCCCTGTGGAAGCTCCCCCTGAAGCTCCCCCCCCCTTACCTAGCCCTGCGGTGGCGTATGAGCCTGCCCCCTTGCCACAACCAGCTTACGAAGATCCTGCCCCTGTTTCTACGCCAACCGTACGCCCCTTAAGCGAGGCAACACTGAATAAACTAGCGGCCTTGGGCTTGTTTTTGAGTACAGCCCCTGCCGAAATTCAATCTCAATGGCTCCACAGCCTAAGCGAGACTCATCAGCCGTGGGTACACCATTACATGAATCCGCAAGCCGTACTGGCCGAACGTGACCCCGATGCCGTAGCCGAATTGCTTGAGCAGTTACAGGCAACCTTGCATCCCACGGTGCATGCTCCCCAAGGCACCGTGCACGATGAAGCGACCCTGCGGTGGCAACAGGTGCATCACCAGTTACAACATTTTGGCGGTGCCGATGTTGTTTTTTCGTTGTTTGTGAGCGAGCGGTTGAGGCTGAAACAGTGGTTGTTTGAGGTGGCCACGCATCCCCTGCCCCCTGCCCCCCTTCCTAACGATGCAGAGAAACACCAAGGGGTGAGTTTGCCCACGCTTAGCCCCGCCTTGCAACAGTGCGTACAGCGGTATTTGAGCCATATTGAATCGCTAGGGTTATAATATTTTAAACATAGAAACCTCTGCAAAAGGATTTTTCGAGGGTTCTAAGTCCCTCGTTTCGTGTCGTCTTTCAGACGACTTTGAGAGGCCGTTCCTCCCTCCCAAACTCTCCCCCCCACAGTATTTCTGGGGGCTTCGCCCCTATAGACCCGTTTTCTCAAAGAAGTTTACGCAACCAGCGTTCAACGCTTCATTGCACGCCCGAAGCTGCAAGATCCCCTGTTTTATTTATATGTATTACAAATGAGGATAATGATGATGTCTACTTTTTCTGCCCTTCAAACACACGGCCAGCACGAAGGTGTGTTGACATGCTTTGATGAAGCCACAGGGCTACACGGCTACATTGCCTTGCACAACACCACGCTCGGGCCGGGTTTGGGTGGGTGTCGTGTAATGGCTTACCCCAATGAGGCGGCTGCTTTGGAAGACGTACTCAAACTTTCTGCCGCCATGACATACAAAAACGCCTTGGCAGGTTTAAACTACGGCGGGGGCAAAGCCGTTGTGTGGTTGCAAGAAGGCCAGCAGAAAACGCCCGAACTCATGCGAGCCATGGGTAAGCGGATTGCCTTGCTAAGTGGTAGCTATTACACCGCTACCGATGTAGGCTCTACCAGTGCCGATATGAAGCTCATGCGTGAAGCCAGCCCCTACGTGAGTGCGTTGTCTCCAGAGGATGGCGGCTTGGGATGTTCGGCTATTTTAACAGGCTACGGCGTGTATTTAGGCATGAAGGCGGCGGCTCAGGTGCGGTTTGGCTCCGATGCGTTAGAAGGAAAGACGATTGCCATTCAAGGTACGGGCAAGGTAGCCACACACATGATGGGCTATTTGGCCGAAGAAGGATGCCGAGTGATTGTTACCGATGCCTACGCCCCTGCACTGGAGGCCTTTGTGGCTCGATTCCCCACCGTGGAAACCGTCTCGCCCGATGCCATTTGGCAGGTGGATGCAGATATTTTAAGCCCCAACGCCATTGGCGGTAGCATTACCCCTAGTGTGGCCAACAGCACCAAGGCGAAAGTCATTGCAGGTGGAGCCAACAATCCCCTCAGTAGCCCCGATGTTGCCACCTTGCTACAAGCCAACGGCATTGCCTTTGCACCTGATTTTGCCATTAACAGCGGTGGCGTTATTACCCTAAGTGCCGAGCTAGCTAAGCAAACCTTTGATGAAGCCAAGCAAGCCACGGCGGGTATTTATCAAACCACGTTGCAGATTTTTGAGCGTGCCGAAGCCAGTGGCCTCAATACGTTGCAGGCCGCCATTGCCGTGGCAGAATCGCGTATCCATAAGGCAGTTTCTCCTAAAGTGGCGGGGTAATCTCCTTTAAACAAAGGGGCTTTGCCTGTAATTGAAACAAGCATGTACCAAACGTGACTATACTATAGTAGGATGATCTAGTCTTCTATAGAAGCAACAGCGGTACAAGCACCATGGCTCGTAAGCACAAACACCCCGAACACGAAAACCTAGAACGTTGGCTGGTTTCCTATGCCGATTTTATTACCCTGCTTTTTGCAACCTTCACGGCCTTGTATGCCATTGCTCAAAGTAAGCTGACGGTTCACCACGACGTTTCTAAAAACATCAGTGAGGGGTTTCAAACCAACAGCATTTTAAAAGGGATTGCCAGCATTATGCAAGGCAAATCCACCCCCACCGATCGACCCAACCCCGCCTTTGAAGAAACAGGGCGGGGCGAAGGTGTGATAGGCAAATACGAAAGCCTGACCTACACCGAAGGCGAAATTAAAGAAATGGAAAAGCTCTCTGAAGAGCTATTGCGGATTGCCCAACAACTGGAGCAAGAGCTTGAAGAGCTTCAAGGGGCAGGCGAAGGGGGAGAAACCAACGGCAATACGGGCGGAGGTAATCAAGTAGGTGCCAACCCCGAAAAACCCACCAACCCCATCGAGGCCATTGGCAAAGCCCTAGGCCTAACGAGCAAAGAAGGTAACGAGCTGACGGATGCCAAGGTGCCAGTGCGTGGATTGGAAGTAAGCATCCAAGAGCGGGGCTTAAAAATTAGCTTTGATAGCCGTTTACTGTTTAAGCCAGGCTCGGTAGAGTTGGATAGTAGAACGGTAAAATTTTTAGATGCCGTGGCTGAACGCTTAAAGCAACACCTCACGCATCATCTTATTTATGTAGAAGGCCATACCGATGCAGGGATGATTCAAAACACACGCTTCCCCAGCAACTGGGAGCTTTCTGCAGGGCGAGCCTCGGTGGTGGTTCGACGCTTTATTCAAAAGCATCAGTTTTTACCCATGGATTTAGCTGCCGTGGGCTATGCGGATAGTCGTCCGTTGGCACCGAACACCACCCCAGAAGGGCGATCTAAAAACCGTCGTGTGGATATTATTTTGATGAATCGACAGACCGAGCAAACGA
The DNA here is from genome assembly GCA_046080465.1 of Vampirovibrionales bacterium. Classification (GTDB taxonomy): domain Bacteria; phylum Cyanobacteriota; class Vampirovibrionia; order Vampirovibrionales; family JAJTHC01; genus JBJTUB01. The sequence goes on from JBJTUB010000014.1 coordinate 3,979, forward strand.
TGGATCCACTGTTGGCACGGCAACGAGAGCAGGCCGTTCGGCAACGCCCCTCACAAAGTCAAGCCGTGATGGCTAAGCCCCAAACAGGGACAGCTTCTTCTACCCCAAGCGTGGCCACGACAAACAGCAGCAACCCCAGCAAGCCAACCGAGCCGAGTGATGAGTTTCAGCCAACGTTTGTTAAACAAGGCCCCAACGATTACACGCCTGTGCAAGTAGGCGAGGTTCTCTCTAAAAAAGCAGCAAGAGCATTAACTAAATAGCTTTAGTATTGACTCTGTGAAAATGAAACGCAATCGCTTGCTCCATATCCTTCAGTGAACGAGAGACAACCTTTCCTCGCCGTTTAAATCTTGCAATCCAATGACGTAAATCGCTCCAAATCTGCTCGGCTGTATAGGTTTCGGCTTTACTT
>JBJTUB010000015.1:0-5823 GCA_046080465.1 Vampirovibrionales bacterium
GTTGTTACTTTGTTGAATCTCGGCTCGAATGGCAGGGGTGGTCCGTGCCTTGGCGTGTAGTTTAATGTGCATGGTGCCCTCGTTCTGAAAGATAGTGAAGTCCTAATACTATACCATGAACATCTTTGCAATCATACGAAATAATACACTCAGAGGATGTGAGCCAAAGGCGTTTGAGGTACGATAGGACTTAATTTAACAATGTCCTCAATACAAGAAACCGCTAAGCCCATGCTTCCTTCTGATGATTTTAAGCCTGCGTCGGCCAAGGGTTCCCCAACGCCTGCCGAGCAGCTGCTTGAACGTAAGCAACATTCCGCCCAGTACCTTCAAGCTTTATTGCAACCTGAACCAAAGGCTGTGGTGACGACCAATGGATCGTTGCCACTCCACTCAACGTTAGAACGTATCAAGCAAGAGTTGGTCACTCAAACCGTGCTAGAAGCTTCTAGCCTGTTAAAGTCACACATGACAGCTTTATTAACCTGTGATACAATAAAGCAAAATCTAACGTCTTTCTTTGCGAGAGAGCCTTGTCCTTCAGAGACAGTTCCTGCTTTTTCTTTGTCAGCCCCCCACACGATGCCGGTCTATGCGGCACACCCTTCTGGAGGAAATTCATTCATGATGAGTAAGTATACCGATTTATCTAAGCCACCTGTTAGCTTAACTCAGTCGTTAGACGAGTTAACCCTAGAGCTTGATACCCCTGTAACCGACAAGCCTTCGTTGCAAGAGTTTAATCACTTTGCAACCCCGCCTAACCCTGTGGCTTCGATTAGTACACCACAGCCTGTTGTTATCCCCCCTGCCAAGACGGACGCTTTTAACATGACCCAGTTTGCTCCCGAGTTTACTTTAACCGAACCAAACGTTACCCCTGATATTGAGTTTAGCACCAACGTACGTACGTTGATTCGTTTGGTGAATGATTTACCTGAGGGAGTCACCAAGCAAACAGGGGCTCAAATTATTCGTTTAACCATGGAGGCCATGGGCATTCAAATTCAAGAAGTCTTGAATGAAGCTCAAACGGCTCAGAACGAGATGCTTGAAAAAGCACGCACCAACTTGCGTAAGATTGAAGATTTAAAAGCTCAACAGTCTAAGCTGGAACGAGATATTCGTAATTTCCAAGGCAAAGCCACAGAGCTTTCGGAAACTATCGATTTATTTATCCTTTCCAGTCAAAACAATGGCTAGGTTTTTAGCCTAAACATCAAGAGGGTTTCTTGTCATCCTACAAGAAACCCTCTTTTTAAAAGGCTTTCTACAGTGTCTCGAAGGTGGCAAGAAGCTCTAAGCTACTGGGTTTTATTAATTGACACTGATGATAATACTTCACCAAATACAGTATCAACCGTAGGGCTTTTAGACTATAGTAAGCAGGCGCTTGCTCAAGCGTATGGGGGCAAACCAGAGACTGCAAGGCTCGGAGAGTTCCGTGGCTTATCGGCAAAGCCTCTGCTTCGTGCAGGGTTGGGCTTAAGGTTAACTGGGTTAAGTTAAGGTACAACACCCCCTGATACCCCTCTGGGGGGTTGGTTGCTGTATTTTCTCCGGCCCACGGCAAGGATTCTATCGGCAACCATACCCCCGCCCATTGCAACAGGGGGTAAAGCGTCTGTAATAACCAAGTGCTAGGATGTGGTTCATTGGGTAACTCGTTGGGTGGCTCGGCGTGGTTTAATAGGCTTAATTGCTTCAGGCTCCAAGCGTAGACCTGTGCCTGCTCGTTAGGTTCGCTTTGGGGGGCTTCTGGCGAAAAGCTAGACGAGTTTGTTTGAAAAAAAGGCCCTAGCCGAATAAGCGCCTCGCAGAGGAGTTGCCCTGCCAGCCCCCGTGTAGGATGATTGAGTAACCCTACAAACCCTTGAGTAGACACACATTGGCTTAGTTTGTAAAAAGGGGTGCTGTGGGTATCATTCAAGCCTGTGGGGTGCCTGCTTTGACTAAACTGGCCTTGCCATACAGTGCAAGGTTGCCCCAAGGCACTGTGGCCTTGTTGCTGTTGTTTCGCTGTATGCCGAGCCGCAACCATCCCCAGCCCAGCGTATTGAAGCCACACATACACCAGCTTTTTTTCGTCTTGGTAGGGGCGTTGCCCTAGGCATAAGCAGGCTTGGTTAAACGTATGCGGTGCAACAGTAGGGCGGGGCATACCTTACACACACACTAAACATTACCCAGTGAGAGTAACTGCAATAGGTGGGTTTGTACCTTCTGCACATAGCGAATGGCATCATCACTTAAGCCTTGCCGTTGTACGGTGCCTTGCCCTACATAGTAGCTGGCTACGGCTTCGGCAGGATTGTTAGGGAACTTTTTACCCAAATAGCCCAAGTACTTTGCCGTACCGTAAATGTTTTGCTCCACGTTAAACGAATCACTCACGCCGAGCCATGTGGCCGTATCATCTTTGAGTTGTCCCATGCCCTTGGCTCCTGTCACCGATACCGCATCGGGGCGGAACGAGGATTCTGTTGCAATCAGGCTGGCAATCAGCAATGGATCGACCTCGTAGGTTTGGCCTGCCCCTATCATACAGGTAGCAAGCAGTTGAGCCACATAGGGGCTAATGCGTGGATTGGTTTGCGTAATAAATTGCATCAGTTGCTGCGTAAGGGCATCGGGGCGGGGGGCGGAACCTTCGCTCCAGTAGTTAGGGAGGGTAACAGCAATGGATGAACTTAAGGCCATGGCCGCTGTGGGCTTCACGGTAGTTGCTAGGCTGTTAGCCGTGACTGTCACCGTCGTAGGCTTTTCTTTACGATGAAAAAACTCGTAAATTCGGCCATGTTTTTTTGGCGGCTTGCTAGGCTTGGCTTTGAGTGGGGTCGGTGGTTTAGGGGCTTTGGCTTGAGCCTTGGCGTGGGGTTGCTTCATAGCGGTGTTTAAGCCTTGTTGAGTTGTTTGCCACGAGGCTGCGGGTTCAACGGCAATGCTTTGAGCAAAAGGAAAGGCTTGCACTTTCACTGGGGCAGGTGTTAGGGTTCCATCGGCATGGGCGAGTGAGGCAAGCGAAGCCATAAGCAGCAGTGTGAATGAGAGCAGTAGAAAGCGAAACATAAGTGAAGCTCCTAATTTTACAAAAACAAAGAATAGCAATGTTAAGTATACCAAATTTCTATTGCAAAGGCGAATATTTTGTGGCACAGGGCAAAAGCCTGAAAGCCTAAATCCTTTGTCATTGCGAGCAAAATGTGGCAACCTTCTACACAAAAGCAACATTACTGTTGTAGGGGTGAGTTTCTTTAGTGTTTTCATCTCTAGCTGGTGGGTGCCAAGCGGGGAGGGCTTCCGCCCATGCGATGAATGTCTAACAGGCTAAGCCTCTTACGCAAGTTCTGTTCATGCAAGAGCGAACGCTCCCCCTTGACCCCACTTTGGCCTTCAGAGCTGCGCAATTCAGGCCAAAGAATCACAGTCTACAGATAAAACACATGCCAACTCTATTTCTTTCATACTTTTGCCCTGTCTGTGGTAGCCATTCCAAGATTATATAGTTATATAGAAGACTCTGCAAAAGACCCATTCGAGCGTGCAATGAAGCGTTGAAGGCTGGTTGCGTCAGCTTTTTGAAAAAAGGGGTTATAGGGGCGAAGCCCCTATAAATACTCAAGGGGGGAGAGTTTGAAAGGGAGGAACGGCCTCTCAAGATTGCCCGTAGGGCAATGCAAAACGATGAGCTTAGAGACCTCGAAAAACCCATTTGCAGAGGGTTCTATAGGAACGCAAGATCGACTTGCCGTTTGACGAGGCCAACCCAACACCCCACATTGCAAGGGCGAATGCCCCCACCTATTTAATGCCTGAATCGCTATGGGGGTTGGTCAGTTGGCGTTGCATCAGCAGAAAGAACACCAAGCTGGGCAATAGGCTTACCACGGTACTGGCGGCAATCAGTCGCCAATCGGCAGAGAATTGACCTTGCAGTTGCAGTAGGCCTAAGGGGAGCGTCATGTACTGGGGTTGGCTAACTAAAATGCTGGGCCATAAAAACTCGCCCCAACTAGCCAAAAAGCTAAACATGGCCAAGGTGACCAAGGTAGGGCGTAGGTAGGGGAGTATCACACACCAAAGCTGTTGCCATAGGGTAGCCCCATCCAGCCGAGCGGCATCTTCCAAGGCCGTGGGGAAGGCTTCCATGGCTTGTGTTAGCAACAGTACCCCAAAGCCACTAATGCTAAGGGGTAGGCACAACCCCAACACCAGCGGTAGGTAGCCGTTACTTTCATGTAAGCCTAAGTGAAGCATCAGTTGGTAGAGTGGAATCATCAGCACTTGAAAGGGAACCATCATGCTAAGGAGTACCAATAGTTTTATCCAGTATTTGCCTTTAAAATGCCAACGTGCCAAGGGAAACGCTATCAGAATCGAAGTCATCAGGTTCATGACCGTGGTAAGCGTGGCCACCAATAAGCTATTCATCAGATAGGTGGGCATGTTGCTTTGGGTGAGTACTTTTTGCAGATGTTGCAGAGTGGGGGCTTGCGGTAGCCACACGGGGGGGCTAGCAAACAGATTCTCTTCGGCACCTTTTAGGGCAGTGGAAAGCAACCATACAAAGGGAAAGAGGGCTTGCACCACGAGTAGCAACGTGAGTACCCACCACCCAACACGGTCGATTGGCAGGGGGCGAGGATTGAGTTTTTTGGGGGAGAATTGGTTAAGCAAGCGGACGTTTCCCTTGCAGGCGGTATTGTAACAAGGTAAGAGTAATGAGAAGTACGGCAAACACCACGCCCGCCGCACTGGCCAAGCCAAAATCGAGCCAACTAAAGGCTTGCGTGTAAATAAACAACAGTAAGGTATCGCTGGTGTGCAGGGGACCACCACGGGTGAGGACATACACTTCGCTAAATAGTTTAATCGTCCCCATGGTGGCGACAATAGCCACAGTGGTTAAAATGCCTCGCAACTGGGGTAGGGTAATGTAGTAAAAGCGTTGCCATGCGGAGGCTCCTTCTAACAGGGCGGCTTCGTCTTGCTCAGTAGGTAGAGTGACTAGGTGGCTAAACACCATCATCATGTAATAGCCTAAAGCCTTCCAAACAATCACCAAACTAATGGCAGGTATCACCCATTGCACGCTCGTTAACCACGGCACCGAGGCGATGCCCACTTGCTTCAGCAGGGTGTTGATAAGGCCATCGCCTTGAAGCAACCATTGCCACAACAAGGCACTCACCACCATCGGTACCAACACAGGCAAGTACACAATCGCCCGTACGATGGTGCTTAGGCTTTGGCTGGGGGCTTTGTAGGCGTGGTAAGCCACCAAGGTAGGCAACACCAACAGGCAGGGGAGTAGGGTGACTAAAAACGCAAGACTATTGCCTAAACTCTTTACAAAGGTGGGGTGTTGCCATAGGCGTTGATAGTTGGCCAGCCCTACAAAGCTAGGGGCATACACGTTGTCACGACCATCCCACACGCTCAGCCACAGTACTTGTAGCAGGGGGTACACCAATAGTAGGCAGTATAAGGCTAACGGCACCGCTAAAAACGGCCACGCTTGTCGCCACGAGACGGATTGTTGATAAGGGGAGGAGGAAGACATCATCATAGCTTATTTAGTGTAGCATAGGTGAGACAACTAGCCAAGTGTTGCTACCTCCCTTGTAGGTCAAAAGCATGAAAGAGTGTGAATTGGCGTGTGTTTGATTCATAGAGTGTGATTTCTTTGGCCTGAATTGCGAAGCTCTGAAGGCCAAAGTGGGGTTAAGGGGCAAAGCCCCTTACACGCAGGGGGATCGCCAAGGGGGACTCTCGTGCAAGAGTCCCCGCTTGGCACCCGCCAGCTAAAATCGTAATCACTAA
>JBJTUB010000016.1:0-1003 GCA_046080465.1 Vampirovibrionales bacterium
CCAAGGCAAAGTCGTTACTTGTTACCTTGCATAATGAAATTGAACCACAGTTGAAAGAACAGGGCGACTTACGACATATTTCAGGCTTTGCGAACAAGATCCCCGAACACGCCACACGGATGGCGGGGGTGCTGACCTTTATGCAGAACCCCAACGCCACGCAATTAAACGAGGATGCGGTACAGGAGGCCATTGTGCTGGCTCGGTATTATTTAGCCGAAACCTTGCGATTGAACGAATCACACCCCGATGATGAGGGTATACGGCTGGCCAAGAAATTAAAGGCGTGGCTAGAGGATCGTTGGGAAGGGACGCTGGTTTCTAAGGCTTGCATTCAGGCCATCGCCCCGAAAGAGTTGAGAGAGAAAGGCAAGCTCGATGCGGCCTTTGCCACCTTGGTGGAGTACGGCTGGCTGTTGCCGCTAGAAGCCCCTGCCAACATCCACGGCCACACTCGCAAAGAAGCCTTTCGTAGGTGGAGGATAAACAGTTAAACCAAGGCTATCGAATCAAAAGCTGCTGATTCTACCATTGTTGGGCCGCTAAGGGCGACTCATTAAGTTCTTGCTTGCGTAACCGCCAAGAGGGCAAATGAGCATCCATCAAGGCAAAAAAAGCGGCGTTGTGCTTCGCTACTTTTAAGTGAAGCAACTCATGCACCAGCACATACTCTAAACAAGCCAAGGGTTTTTGAGCCAACTCCGTATTGAGGCGAATGTTTCGGCTACTGGGATTACAGCTGCCCCAGCGGGTTTTCATTCGTTGAATAAACAAGCGGTTGGGCTGAACCTCCAATCGAGGTACCCAAATGGCAAGGAGCTTTTCGGCTTCTCGGCGTAGCTCTTGGCGATACCACGCATCCAATACGGAACGACGATAAGCCTCATTTCGAGGCTCTCGTAACGAAAGCACCAAGCGACGATGTTGCCGTTCCACCTGAGGTGGTTGCGATACAATCTGAACGTGTAACAAACACCGTTCCCCCCAAACATAATGGCTTTCA
>JBJTUB010000017.1:0-5831 GCA_046080465.1 Vampirovibrionales bacterium
CTCCATATTTTGAGGGAGGATACTTAAAATACGATCCCATTTACTTGCATTCTGCATAAACTCTAGCCTTATTACTGAACAGGAAACACAGCTAGAGCTTACCACAAATACTATCTTAGCACATATGGGGCTAACGCCCCCGTTGCCCCCCGAAAAAGAAACCAGTTCTTACTCTGTTCAATGTGAGAATTGGTATTACAAACGCCAATCGGGGCAAAAGTATGAAAGAGTTTGACTTGGCATGTGTGTGAGCTGTAGAGGGTCATTCTTTGGCCTGAATTGCGTAGCTCTGAAGGCCAAAGTGGGGTCAAGGGGGAGCATTCGCTCTTGCATGAATAGAACTTGCGTAAAAGGTTAGGCTGTTGGGCATTCATCGCACGGGCGGAAGCCCTCCCCGCTTGGCACCCACCAACCAGAGACGAAAGCACTAAAGAAACCCAGCCACCTGTAATGGCAGAGTCGCTTCTTTGTAGAAGATTGCCACGCTTTGCTCGCAATGACATAGGGAGGCTTAGGTTTTCATGCTTTTGTCCTGTTCAATTTAAGCGGCTACTTGTCGTGGGGGTGTTGGCGTGTTATAGTCGATGTAGCTTTCTCTACACCATAAACGATAAAGACGCTCTTCTACCATGAATCCCATTCTTAAACGTTTTTTAGCCATGCTGGCCACCCTGTTCGCCGTCATGACAACCACCTTCTTTTTGCTTCGCCTGATGCCTGGTGGCCCCTTTGATAACCCCAAGCTACCCGCCGAAGTGATTGCCGCCCTCAATGCCAAATACCACCTTTCCGCCCCTGTGTGGGAGCAATTCGGCTACTTTTTACAACAATTACTACTTCACGGCGATTTAGGCCCCAGCCTAACCCAAGAAGGCCGCCCCGTGGCCGAGATTCTGTGGCAGGGACTGCAAGTCAGCCTTCCCTTAGGGGTGTTGGCCTTGCTGGTAGGCAGTGGGCTAGGGTGTGTACTGGCAGTGTGGGTGGCATCTCATCCTAAACGAGCGTTGGCTCCGTGGATAGAACGCCTGCATGTCACCTTGCTTTCCACCCCAAGTTTTGTACTCGCAGGGGGCTTGGTGCTGGTGTTTGCCGTGGGTTTAAAATGGCTCCCTGTGGCCACGCTAGAAAGCCCCTTACACTGGATTTTACCGGTGTGTACGCTGGCCTCTGTTCCGCTGACGTTCACCTTTTTATTTCTATTGGCTAGCTTAAAAGAAGTCGCTGAACAACCCTTTGTGAAGGTAAAGCGTTGCCTTGGTGTGCCTGAAAATCAGCTATGGCGAACGCATATTTTAGGCAACTCCACGTTAGCCTTACTTTCTATTGCTGGCCCCATGGTAGCAAACCTACTGACTGGCTCGTTTGTGGTTGAGCTGATGTTTGCTATCCCTGGCTTAGGTAAATACTTTGTTACGGCGGTGGTAAACCGCGATTACACCGTGGTGTTGGGCATGACGTTGCTTTACACCATCGTACTGCTAGGCATGAACTTTATCACCGATTTACTGATGACGCTGGTCGATCCTCGCTTGCGTAGCCACGGACGAAGCTAATACCAATTTTAGACATACAAGCATAGGAACACATCAACATGCAATTACAACGCCCCATTTGGCGAACACAACTCATTCACTGGTTAGAAGGGCTACCGTGGGTCTTGCAAGGCTGGTTGGTGGTCTTACTACTGGCCGTGCTTTCTGCCCTGATTATTACCTACGATACAGAAACCATTCGCCCCTTGCACGCACTCATTCCCCCTTTTCAGTCGTTGCAGTTTGTGCTAGGCACCGATGATTTAGGGCGTGATTTATTAGCCCGACTCGTGACAGGGGCTCAATTTTCCATTGGTATTAGCTTAACCACCGCCTTGGTTTCCTGCCTTGTTGGTGGCAGTGTGGGGGTTTGGGCAGGCTGGAAAGGGGGCGGCACCGATAATTTATTAATGAGTGTGGTTGATTTTATTTACTCACTCCCTGGGTTGATGGTCGTCATTTTGCTAGCCTTGTTTTTAGAGCCCAGTTTAACCACCATCTTTAGCTCGTGGCAACTCGCCTACCCCAGTACATGGGCTCGATTGTTAAGCATGGTGGCGGCGTTAAGTCTGTTTAGCTGGCCACAAACCGCCCGTCTCATTCGGGGGCATGTGCAACAACTCAAACAGGAATCCTACATTGATGCCAGCCGAACCGTGGGAGCCTCGTTCGTTCGCCTCTTGGCCAAGCACTTATTACCCAACTTAAGCACGAGCTTTGCCTTAGCCACCATGGTAACGATTCCAAGAGCCTTGCTAACAGAAAGTACCTTAAGCTTTATGGGTTTAGGCATTGAAGCCCCGTTAGCCAGCTGGGGTACCATTGCCAGTGAAGGCTGGATGTTGGTGCGGGTGACCCCCAGTATCTTAGTACTTACCTCGGTGTGTATTGTGCTTTCCATGCTCACCTTTTACTATTTAGGCGAAGTGCTGAAGCGAAAAGGCGACGCCTCCACTGCCCGATAAAGAACCCCTATCCACCACTTGAAACTTACGTCAAGCGTGCTATACTATAGAAAGATCTTCAAAAGGGTTTTTCGAGGATTCTAAGTTTCTCGTTTTGTGTCGTCTTTTAGACGACTTTGAGAGGCCGGGGCGTTCGCCCCCACAGTGAGGAGGAACCATCTCAATTCTTACGCAAGATCCTCATTGTGAAAAACCTCTCAAACTCTCCCCCCTAGAGTATTTATAGGGTCTTCGCCCCTATAAACCCCACTTTTTAGCTTTTTACGCTTTTAGCGTTCGGTGTTTCATTGCGAGGGCGAACGCCCCCAGTGTTCAACACTTCATTGCTCGCCCGAATGGGGTTTTTCAGAGGTTTCTATCATAAAGTGTTCGTTGAAAATCGCATAAGTTTAACTCGTTTATTTATGTGAATCGTGTGCATTGGTATAACACCGTGTGTTGATTTGGGGTCGTTTTGGATTTGACAGGACGATGTTGGGGCATCACCTGCGTGCCGAGCCTGTGGAGAGCTGCGTGAGTAACCTCTACAACTTATAGGTGCCGAAAATAACGTCATCAACGCTGCCCACCGCTTTGGCCAACGCCAAGCTGTGGCTGCTTAATTTAACAATCACTGTTAATTTAGCTTAAGCAGCCCTAGTCGTTCTAACCAGTATGCCGTTAGAGCCTAGGTACCCCATGCATACCTTGCTCATCCTCTGCTCAACACATGATGCGTTCGTACCCTGTTGGCGTGGTGTTTTCCACGTAAAAAACAGACTTATCCCCTTGCACGCCCTGTGTGTTAGGCTTCGCTTGGGGAGACATTGTATAGCACACTACGCATGTAGACGGTGGTAACTTGCCGTTTTGGACGAGGGTTCGATTCCCTCCGACTCCACCATTTTAGCCTTGTTTTAAACAGGTGCTAAGCAGTTCTCGACGCTGGGTCGTTTTAAGAGAGAACCACACACCGTTTTTATTACCGATGCACACGCTTCACCTAGCTACTGTTGAGAAAACAACACTTCCAAAAAACTCGTCATTGCGAACGTAGTGAAGCAATCTCCTGAGCCTTATCGTTTCTTTGTAGGAGATTGCCACGCCTAACGGCTCGCAATGACGATGACTCTAGCGTTTTTTATATGAGAGAGAGAAACATAGATAGTATTCAACTTAGTATGACAGACGCAATTTTGCACCTCTACCTAAGCCTCGATGTAGAAGGCTTTGCCAGCGTTGTAACGCCCGAGCAAGCCTACCCTACCCGTGCCGATTCTGCCGTATTGCACCGCACCGCTATGCACGGGGTAAGCCTGTACACAGCTAAACTGTGTTGCTTGCTTCAAGCCCACGCCTTAAAACTGGGGTGGCAGGGGGTTCGCTTTACCATCAACGATGCCCACGCCAGTATGGCCAACCACACCCCGTACGATGAATCACTGTGGCAGGGGCTAAATCTCCACTGGATACTCGGTAAGCCCAAACGCTTTGGCATGATGGCAGGGCTGGATGCCTTAATTCAGCAAGGCCACACGCCCCATGGTGTACTATTGCTAGGGCATCACGCCCAAGCCATGACGGCTACAGGTAACTTAGCCCATAGTTTTACCAACATGATACGCCGTATGGAGCTTAACGGCCAAGCCGTGGGCGAAGCGGAACTGAATACCCTCCTTGCCGAACAAGGGTTTGGTATCCCCGTACTTGGAGTGTTGGGCGATAGCGTGTTACAGCAACAGCTAGGTGAATGGTGTAACACACTCCCTGTTGTGGCGACTAAAACCCCACTCGGCTGGGCCTCGGCTTTACTCCGCCCTTGGCAGGCAGTAGAAGCCGAGATATTGGAACAGTGGCCACTACCCACTCCTGATACCCCTTGTTCTCAACCCCATACCGATAACTTAGTCTCTTTTTGCCCGAACGAACCTTGGGAACTTGTACTAGCGTTTCAAGAGTTAGTGCAAGCAGAGGTAGTAAGCCTTTGGCCCTGTGCAACAGCCCTTACGGATACTCGTGTTAGATTTAAACTTATCGGCAAGACACGTCAAGAGCGTATGCAACACACCTACTTAACACTTCAAGCGGCCTACACCACCGCCTTAGCGAGCAAGCTTATCGTATAACTAATGGAGTTAGTAACATCTTGGTCTTCAAGAGGTCGATACCTTAAAAAAGTCAGCACAACATTAGAAAGTAACGATCCTTATGCCAACATCACTAACAGCCACACCTTTAGATAAAGCGAAGGGGTTTACGTTGTCTTAGCTCATGATTGGGCTTGCTATTTTAGGGATCATTGCCGTGTTTGCTTTACCTAAACTTATTCAAAACTTTGAAGACGTTCGGCAAAAATCCATTTTAAAAGAAACCGTGACGGCTCTTACCGATGCCACTGCCCAACTGGCCATGAACGGTAGCACGGCAACAGGGGATAGTTTTGATGCGTATCGCCCGTTACTTAATTTTGAACGCGTGGATAATGGTACAAACACCGAACAACCGTGCCTTTGTGTTTGGAACAAAGGTTCGTGCGTCTAGTTTTAACTTCTCTATTACCACAGCGGCTGAAAGTGTGCGTATTGAGTTTGATACGCAAACCTTTATCTTTTTTGCCTGCTATAAATCTGATGGGTGTAGCCAAAGCTACCTAACCACGAACTTCTCAACCCTAGCCGAAGGTATTGGTAATTTACAGGCAGGCGAATTTAAAATTACTCCAGCCAATGCAGCAAGCTATAACGCCATTTACCAGTAACGTTTTACGGTTCAACAAGCTTAGGGAGTGAGGCCTAACCTTGTTGAACCGTAGCCTACCAAGCAGTGATACTCCGAAACGCAGGTAAAAAAAGCTTGCATTCACACTGTGTTTCATCCATACTACTTTATGAAATCGGGCCGTAGCGCAGCTTGGTAGCGCACTATCTTGGGGTGATAGGGGTCGCTGGTTCGAATCCAGTCGGTCCGATTTTTTAAATCCTTCTTGTACATCCCCATTAAGTACAAGACCTTGGGGGATTGGCGCAGTTGGTAGCGCGTCTCAATGGCATTGAGAAGGCCAGCGGTTCGAATCCGCTATCCTCCACCAAAACGACTCTAGTTGATGATAGCTAGGGTCGTTTTGTTTTATAATAGAAGCTCTGCAAACGTGTTTGTCGAGGGTTCTAAGTCCCTCGTTTCGTGTCGTCTTTCAGACGACTTTGAGAGGCCGTTCCTCCCTCTCAAACTCTCCCACCTAGTTTATTTGAGAGTATTAACTAAAAGCTATTTTGAAAAAAGTCGTCTAAACCTAGACTAACTCTTGTTAAGTTGTTAAAAATCAGTAGAATTACTGATAAAAATAGGGGTATCTAGG
>JBJTUB010000018.1:0-3098 GCA_046080465.1 Vampirovibrionales bacterium
CAGCTTTTGATTTTTCGCTACTTCCACATTTAGGGCAGTTCATATAGCACACACTTCTCTTTCTAAACAAAAGAAAAGTATACCATCTAATTAGTTAAATGTCTCAAATAAACTAGGGGGGAGAGTTGTAGAGAGGGAGGAACGGCCTCTCTACGTTGCCCAGAGGGCAACTTAAGGCAGGGGATTCACATCGTTTGTACACAACCTTTAGTTAACACTCTCCAGAAAAATAGGGTTTAAACTATAAATAAACAAACGGACGCAAACAACCATCGCCCACCGATGGTGTAACCAATCGTGTGGGCGATGCGATAAGATTTAAAACTTGGGTTTATTGGCCTAAAGCACGCTGAATGTTCGCTCTCGCTTCGGGGGTTAAGTGGGCAGAAAGGTTATCTAGCACTTGTTGCCCCTGATGCCCCACTTTGGCAGGCTGGCCACCCCGTTGCGTACCACGAGTAGCAGAAGCTTGCTGATACCGTTTGGCCGCAATGTTGGCCGCCACCACAGGGTTGCTTTGATACGGCGAGGCTGTTTGCACCAAGGCTTCGGCGGGGGCAAGCTCGTGGCCTTGCTGTTGCATGTGCTGACGAATACGAGCCAAGGTCGGGTTGATAAGTGCTGTACGTGCTTCGGGTTGTGCTGGAATGGCGGGTGCCGAGGTTCTACCCACGGTGGGGAGTTCTGCAGACGCTAAGCGTTGCTTTAAGTTAGAAGCCGTGGATGAGGCGGTAGGGGCGGCTTTCTGTTGTTGCTTGCGTCTACGCCACATCATTAAGCCAATTAAAGTAAACAGTTTACCTGCTATCGCAAGGATACCCAAGCCCAACACCTGTGTATGATTGCTCATCCATACAAATCCTTGCTGAATTAAGGTGTCGATGCTAGCCCCTGCTGAAGCGGTGGCTACGGGGCTAGGGGCTACGGTTGAAGGAGTCAAACTCGTCATGGCGATAGCCGTACTTGCCGTAGGCGTGGTAGGCGTTGTAGATGCGATAGCCGTGGTAGATGCTTTAGAAACTGGGGCTGTGTGAATGGCTTTAGGCGTGGCCAAGGGGGCGGGTGCTGACACCGTTGAGGCTGGGGATTTCGTTGCTACAGGGGCTATATTCGTTTTAGGCGTATTAACTGCAACAAGAGCGGTTTCTCCACTGGGGCGAGCCACCACCTCTTGAGCGATAGGCTCGTTAGAGCGAAACCCTACGATGGGTTCGTTCAACTGTTGGCCACGTACTTCAATGCGTAAGCGATTGCCTTCTAACCATTTAAGCGTCACGCCTTCCACATTCGGGGCTTGTACAAAGTTGTTGTGGATACTGGCCGTTTGACGCTCGATGTTCTCTAAATCCAGCACCACTAGCTCGGGGGTGACACGCACCACATGGTGATCAATCACATCGTTGCTATGAATGTACAACCGCAGTGTCCCTTGCTTTGATTGCCAATCGAGTTGCGGAATCGGCTGGGTCGTCGCCCAAACCTGCTGAACACTCAAGAAAGCCAGCAAGGCCACAAGCAACATACCGCCATGGTACATCAACGAGCGATACCACAGGTAAGGGGCAAGATTCAAAGCAACCACCTTGACAGAGGCCGTATGATTGTGGCTAGAGTAGGGCGTATTATGCATCATTACCGTGGTTCCTCTTATCTCTCTCTCACTAGTAATACCAATTCAATTCAATCGTAGGCCGTTGTCTTTGTCTCTCTCATATAATTAAAGTATGAAGGATACCCCACCCCACAGCATCCATACGGCTACCTACACCCTAGGGTGAGTTTCCCCTACGTTTCAAGAATCTTTGATTGAAGCCTTTACCTGATCTTGCTATAGTGTAAGAAGCTCTCGTATAAAAGACGCTTTTGATGAAAGATACCCACCTAATGATGCCCCACTCTCTTTTAGCCACCCACTTGCAACGCCTACTGGTGGTGGTAAAACACAGCACCGACCCCGATGGAGCCTACACACAACGGGTGTGCGATTGCCTACAGTCACACGGTAAGCAGGTTCACGTTGTACGAGCCGATTTTGATACGCTGGATGCCACCCTAGCACAGCATCGCCAACACCCACCCGATTTCGTGATTGTGATTGGGGGCGATGGCACGTTTTTACGAACCGCTCAGTACTTTGCCCCCTGTACTATCCCCATGGTGGGTATTAACCGAGGGCATTTAGGCTTTTTAACTCGTATTGAAACCAACAGCCTAGAAGCCTATTTGCAAAAGTTGCTTGCAGGGGAGTTTCACCTAGAGCATCGTATTATGTTAGCCGTGCTTCCGCCTGTAACACACACGGTGGTGCATCGTATGGCGATTAATGATGTGGTGATTAAAACAGCCAGCCCTAGCCAAATGGCACGCATGCGACTCTTTTTAGATGAGTTTCACGTCGCCGATTACGATGCCGATGGCTTAATTATCGCAACACCAACGGGTTCAACGGCTTACAACTTGGCGGCGGGGGGGCCTATTTTATCGCCCAACATTGGTGCCATGAGCATTACGCCTATTTGTCCGCATAGTTTTACGGCCAAGCCTGTGGTCATCCCCGATACTTACACGCTACGCATTGAATGTTCTGAAAAGAATAGTCATCCCATTGTTTATACCTTGGATGGGCATCCGCCAACCGAGTTGCAAAAGGGCGAAAGTTTAACCATTACCAAGGCCGAACATTGCCTAACCTTGGTAGATTTTGAACAACCCGAGGATAACTTTTATTGGTTGTTGCGTCAAAAGCTTCATTGGGGAAACACCCCCCGTAAAACAGGGGTATAGAAGGCCCTGTTTTACGGGGGGTGTCGAAGGTTCTAAGTCCCTCGTTTCGTGTCGTCTTTCAAACGACTTTGAGAGGCCGTTCCTCCCTCTCAAACTCTCCCCCCTTGAGTATTTATAGGGGCTTCGCCCCTATAGACCCGTTTTCTCAAAGGGGTTTACGCAACCAAGGTTCAACACTTCATTGCACGCCCGAATGGGCTTTTACAGAGGTTTCTATAGAAATTACATATTGAGTGTGGCTTCATTCATGGCCTTGGTACTTTGAAACGCCGTCACCGATGCCTCATACGCACGACTCGCCGAAATCATATCCA
>JBJTUB010000019.1:0-1116 GCA_046080465.1 Vampirovibrionales bacterium
ATCAGGCGGGCAATATCCAACCAGCGTTCTTTAAGGGCGTTAAACCCTGCGGGGGTAAATACGCCGTTGTGTTGTAAATACTCAATATCGTAATGGGCTTTGTGTACCACAGGTGCTTTAAAATCAATGGGTAGCAACAAGCCTAAGGCGTGACGGGTGTTACGTTGTAAATCTATCTTCATAATTTGTTTAAAGTTGGCAAGGTGCTGTTTTTCGTCGTTGGTGATGCTACCCATTAGTAGATGTTTGTAGAAACTCGGTTTGCTTAAGTGGTAAATATCTGCAAAGTGTGCCAACGAATCTACCACGCCTGTTTTTTGCATAGCCTCGATACGATATTTATTCTCAGACCCCGCACTAAAAAAGCCACCAAACATAGTGCTGGAAATTCGACCTATTTCTCCTAAAAAACTACTGGGCATGGTAATTAAAGCGGCCAAGGCAAGGTTATTGGTGATTTGGCTAAACACAATACTGGGCTGCCCAAAGGCATGGATACTTTTGTGCAGATAATTAGGTAACTTAGGTAGGTTAGGATACTTAGCCGTATTGGTAACATCGTGCCAGAGTTTTTGATCGCTTTTTAAGTAGCCTTCTATCTGTTTGCGAAGTTGTTCTGGCCACTGGGGCGGGTTGACCAAAGGGGTGGGCTTTGCAAGGTGTTGTACTGCTTTTGCTGCTTCTTCTTTGGGTTCTGTACCTTTGAGTTCGGGGTTGCCTGCACGCAAGGCATCAAAGGCAATTTCCGCATTACTCATAAAGCCCGAGCCTGTACACAGGGCATTGCTTACATAAAACAACAGTAGCTGCTTGAAAAACATTAAATCTGTCCAGCCGGCTACCGCACTTGCTAATTGAATTGAGGGAAAGGGATTTTCTGAAATCCGTTGAGCTAGGTTCTTGCTTGTTTCGGGAACATCCAGCCGAGACCATTTTTCTAAGGTTTCTTGGGTTATTTGTGGAAGGGAAGCTAAACGTTCACGCTGTTCTTGTAAGAGTTTCGGGAGATTCGGTAGAAATGCAAAGGGAGAAGAGGTCGCTAAAGGCGGAGTAGAGGTCGACGATGAAGAAGCATTGACACCCATCCGTAGCCTAAGGGGCAGTGCTGGCCGTAAC
>JBJTUB010000020.1:0-8253 GCA_046080465.1 Vampirovibrionales bacterium
TACATTGCCAACGTTGTACATCTTTAACAAATCCAGCTTTTGATTTTTCGCTACTTCCACATTTAGGGCAGTTCATATAGCACACACTTCTCTTTCTAAACAAAAGAAAAGTATACCATCTAATTAGTTAAATGTCTCAAATACTCTAGGGGGGAGAGTTGTAGAGAGGTTTTTCACAATGAGGATCTTGCGTAAGAATTGAGAATGTCCCTCCTCACTGTGGGGGCGAACGCCCCGGCCTCTCTACGTTGCCCAACGGGCAACACAAAGCGACAAACGTAGAGATACGCTATTTAAGTTTTTAATTGGTATAAATGGCTTAAAAGAGCATTAAACGAAAAAAATGAATTCATCGGACACACCTCTTCTAGTGGGTTAGTAAGTGCTGAGCAATCACCGAAGCCGCCGATGGAGACAGAGGGCTAGCAGAGGAGGCATCGCTAACCAAGCGAGAGCGAATCCTCTGCAAGCCAGCCACGGCACGTTGACGCTCGGGGTGTGTGGGCGTAAGAAACACCGCCAGTTGTTGGGCAATGGCCTCTGGGGTGCAGGCCTCTTGCAATAATTCAGGAAGCAAGGGTTGGCTTGTATACGGCTGATCTGAAGCATCGGGCGGGGCTAGCAGATTAGGCAAACCCACATACGGCACGGTGACAAACCGCCGTGCCAACGCCGCCGTCAGGGCATCCACTTTATAGGTAATAATCATCGGGGTGCCGTAAAGAGCCGCCTCCAAGCTCGTGGTACCCGAGGCCCCCAGCACCACGGTACTATTAGCTAAAAGTGCATGGTTGGCCTGTGCTACTAAGCGTACCTGTGGGCGGGGCAGGCCTTGAGCCTCGCAACTTAAAAACGCTTGTTCCAGTTGTTGTTGCAGGTACGGGGTTGGCAGATTGGGTGCTTGTGCCAGTAATATAAGCGGCTCTAGCGCAGAAGCACCCTGTTGCTGATACCTAGCCAAGCCCGCCAGTAAGGTTGGCAACAGGCGTTGCACCTCACTTCGCCGAGACCCAGGAAACAGCCCTACCCAAGGACGATGCTCCACTTCCTCCAACGCCAGCCCCAGCTGTTGGCAGAGCGTCACTTTCGGCAGGGGCGGGGGAAGTTGATGCAACAACGGATGCCCCACATAGGTACACGGCACTTGCCATTGCTGATACCACGCTTCTTCAAACGGAAAAATAGCAAACACATGCCGACAAGTGGCTTTAATGGTACGGGTTCGCCCCCCACGAGAAGCCCACACTTGGGGCGGAATGTAATAATAGCAGGGTACTCGCTGTTTTAACGCCTTTAAGAGCTGTAAATGATACCCCCCGTAATCAATGACTAACACCGCATCGGGCTGCCAAGCATCGATAAAATGAACGGTGTCTTGTAGTAAACGGGCATGCCCCCACACGCCTTGCAAGGTTTGCTGCACCCCAAAGCGTCCCATACCCACAGTATCGTGATGCCGAAACAGCGTCACGTTCGGAAGATTCGCCACAGCATCATCGCCCACGACGGCAATCTCCACATCGGGGGCGTGTTGATGCAATGCTTCAATAACGGCCTTGGCGTGTTGACACCCGCTTGCATCACCCGTGGAAATAAATAAGCGTCGTAAACGGGGCATGCACTCGTTCTCTTTCTCTGTCTATCTCTCGGTAAGGGTCACGCTTAAAGCAACGATTCTGCGTTAGTTTGCTCACGAAACACGCTGGCCGTGTAAGGAGCCAACATCTCAGCATCCACGGAAAGCAACCCTAAACCGTAGCGATGAGCATAGGTTATCATGGCATCTTTATCCGTCACAATGGTGCGATTCGCTTCAATCACCAACCACGTTAACCCCGCTTGTCGCATTCGCCGAAGGGTGCGTAAACCAACGGTGGGTACATCAAATCGGTTATCTTGTAAAGGCTTGGCTACTTTAACTAGCATGCCACCTTTGCGTTTCATCCAACGGCCAGAACGCTGAATACAGGCATCCGTTCCTTCAATGGCCTCAATGGCAATGGGCATGCCATCGTTTACCACCACACTTTGCCCCACATCTAAGCGTCCCATGTGTAAGGCCAACTGATAGCCGTAAGTCGCATCTCGCCACACCGCTTCAGGAATCTCGGCCGTGGGCGAGGCTAAAATACCAGAAGGCACAAACAGCGATTGCATAAAATCGGTTTGGGGCAACACCGTTAAGCCAAAATCACTGTAAAGCTTTTCCACAATCACCTGCATGATACCATCATCATGCTTTTGAGTCATGGTTTTTAGCATATGCCGTGAATAGCTATCCCAATCTACCCGAGTAAAGACTTGCCACTTGTTTACTTTACCCGCCAACACCACATGCCGACACCCCTGTTCGCCTGCGTGGGTAAACCACTTTTTAGGCTGGCTGACACTGGCTTGAAACACATGCGGTGTCTGGGCTAAGTAGGTCTCCGCTTCGTGGCGTTGCTGCCACCACGGGCGATTAAGTAAATACACAAACACCTGCCATCCTGCCGCTATCGCTTCTTTTAACACCAACAGAGGCAAGCCACCTTCGCCTGCAATTAAAGCAAGTTTAGGTCGAGGCTCGTTTGGTACAACAAAAGAGGAGGCTGGCAACAATGGCATGGTGTGTGTAAAACTTTTTCCGTCGCTTCTTTGTTCACAAAAGAGAACTAGCGAGCACCCGTAACAACGAGCAAGTGCCAACCGAATTGGGTTTGGATAGGCTCGGAAATGACACCTTCTTCTTGACTAAAGGCGGCGACTTCAAATTCACGCACCATTTGGCCTTTACCAAAGAAGCCAAGATCGCCCCCTTGTTTGCCCGAGGGACATTTGGAGTGCTGGCTGGCGGCATCGGCAAACGAGAGTTCGCCTGCTTCAATTTGAGTTTTGAGGGTTTGGCACTGTTCTTCAGTGGCAACGAGCAAATGGCTGGCACGTACTTGGGTAGTCATGATCTTGAATTCCTTACAAACTAAAAACTAAAAACTAAAAACTCTAACGATACAAAGAGACTAAAAAAGAGAAACGGCTAAAGAACTTCTTGCAACAAGCCCATGGCTCGATACTTAGCAAAACGTTGCTGTTTAAGCTCGGCCCCTGAAAGCGGAGACAGTGTTACCAACCCCTGAAGCAACTGCTGTTTAATAGCGGCAATTGTGGCCGTGGGGTCGTAATGGGCACCGCCTTCGGGTTCACTAATAACGGCATCACAAATACCAAAGTTGGTCAAATCTTGGGCGGTAATTTTCAGAGCCTCGGCGGCACGCACGGCATGAGCTGCATCCCGCCACAGAATAGAGGCACACCCTTCTGGGGAAATGACAGTGTACTGGGCATGTTCCAACATATAAATATGGTTTGCAATACCAATACCCAAGGCTCCACCTGAGCTAGCCTCGCCCATGACCAACGAGAGAATCGGCACTTGCATTCGTGCCATTTCACGAATATTTAACGCAATGGCGTGACCAATGGCATGCTGCTCCCCTTCCAAACCAGGGTAGGCACCAGGGGTATCAATCAGCGTGATAATGGGCATGTTAAACTTTTCAGCATGTTGGAATAAGCGTAACGCCTTGCGATAGCCTTCTGGGTTGGCCATCCCAAAATTATGCGTCAGGTTTTCCTTCATGCTACGGCCTTTTTGTGTGCCTAAAATCACACAGGGTCGGCCATCCAAGTCTATCAAGCCACCCACAATCGCACGATCATCACAGCCCATACGATCGCCGTGTAGTTCAATCCATACCTCGGGCGATAAGCCTTGAATCACCTCTAGGGTGTTGGGGCGTTGGGGATGACGGGCAATTTGCAATTTTTCCGCTGGGCCTAAGTTGCTATAAACCTGTTGGCGTAAGGCTTGAGCATCCCGTTGCAAAGAGTCAATGCGTTCTTGCACGTTGCTCATGGAGTGAGATTGAAGTTCGGCCACCTGTTTTTCGAGAGCCAAAAAAGGTTTTTCAAAAGGTAGTGGCTGAATCGTACTGGTGGTCATCATCATGATAGAAGGATTCGCTTTGCTGTAGTTTAAACGGACAACGTTTAGGCAGTGTGGAGAATGAGTCGAAGCGACTTATGCTACTGGAAGAGGCACATCATTAGGTTTGGCTGTTTGAAAAGGAGCCAACAGTGCCAAGGCTTCTTCAGTAGGGTGAAGGTTACGACTGATACGGTGCAAACGGCACAATTGCTCAATCATGGATTGAAGGTCTTGACGCTTGAGAACCATATCTACTTGACCGTAGGTTTGCAGATAGCCTGCGGTTTGAAAATCGGCAGGAAGTTTTTGACGAATGGTTTGCTCAATCACTCGACGGCCAGCAAAGCCGATTCTGGCTCCTTCTTCGGCGATAATCACATCGCCCAACGTACCGTAACTCGCCGTCACCCCCCCAAAGGTGGGTTCTGTTAACAAGGTGAGATACAGCAGGCCAGATTCATGAAGTTGAGCCAACACGGCGGAGGTTTTCACCATTTGCATGAGCGAGAACATGCCCTCTTGCATTCTGGCCCCGCCTGAAGCCGTCACCACCAAGAACGGGACTTGCCATTGCAAAGCACGTTCGGCCATGCGGGTAATTTTCTCGCCCACAACCGATCCCATGGAGCCACCCATGTAGTTGAAATCCATCACGGCCATTGCCAAGGGTTCTTGCCCACACAGACCCAAACCACCCACCAAGGCATCGTTCAATTTCGTCTTCTTTTTCGCCTCTTCTTGGCGTTTGAGATAGGGCTCCGTATCTGTAAAGGTAAGGGGGTCAGCAGGGTGAAGGGCAACGTCAAACTCGATAAAACACCCTTGCGTTAATTGATGAATCCGCTCCTTGGCACTGATGCGATGATGATAACCGCAATGCGGACACACCGAGGCGTTGGCTTTTAATTCGGTTTTTAACAAATTAGTGCCACAGTTAAAGCATTGATGCCATAGTTTTTTATACTGGGCATCGTCAACACGATTCATACCATCGGCATCGAGCTGGGCAGCCGCTTGTTTTTCGGCTCGCTTTTTAAACCAATCTTGTAAAGACATCATGAGGAGGGTTCACTTTTCTCAAGGATGTTTGAACGAGTCAACACGAACAAGCGTTACCCTTTCAAACACAAACGATTAAGGATAGTTGCTACTTTAGCAAACAAGCACCAAAAACTCAAGTTCTCCCCCCCAATAAAAGGCAAGAGAAAAGAGCGACGCTACCTAAAAACCAACGATATGGAACCCAGCATCCACGTGAATGACTTCGCCAGTCACGCCAGAAGA
The DNA here is from genome assembly GCA_046080465.1 of Vampirovibrionales bacterium. Taxonomy (GTDB): domain Bacteria; phylum Cyanobacteriota; class Vampirovibrionia; order Vampirovibrionales; family JAJTHC01; genus JBJTUB01. Next base: position 5,252 of record JBJTUB010000020.1, read on the forward strand.
GAGGGTATCGGCGGCCAAGTACAAGGCCGTTCCGCCCACTTCATCTTGGGTCACATTCCGCTTCATGGGGGTATGCTCTTCCATGTATTTTAAAATACTTTTAAAGCCAGAAATACCCATGGCCGCCAAGGTTTTAATGGGCCCTGCAGAAATAGCATTCACCCGAATGTTTTTAGGCCCTAAATCAGCTGCTAAATAACGGATACTCATATCCAACGCTGCTTTAGCCACACCCATCACGTTGTAGTTTTTCACCACACGCTCGCCCCCTAGGTAAGTGAGGGCAATCACACTGCCACCACCCGCAGCTTCCATGAGAGGCTCCGCTTCACGACAGAGGGTCGTGAGCGAATAGGCCGAGATATCTTGCGACAACAAGTAGCCTTCACGACTCGTATCCACGTAACGGCCAGCTAAATCGTCTTTTTTAGCAAAAGCCACGCAATGCACCAAGGTATCTAGCTTGCCGTACTTTGCTTGAACAGCGGCAAACACGTTTTTAACATGGTCATCATTCGTGACATCGCAATCGACTAACAGAATATCTTCGTTCCAAGGAGCAATCAATTCTTCAACGTTTTCCTTCAGACGGTCGCCTTGATAGGTGAAAACGAGGGTCATGCCTGCGGCTTTTAACCGTTGGGCAATACCCCACGCAATAGAGTGCTTACTAGCCACGCCAAAAATCAAACCCACTTTACCTGCAAGTAGGCCTTCAAAGGCGTGATTGGTTTTCTCAAGTGTTTCAACGCTCATGAACAAAAGCTCCTTAAAAAAGCAAACGTATAAAATCAAAATAATACTATTTAAAGTTAGTGCCATCATAACGAAAACAAAGTATAAGAGCAAACAGTTTCAATGCGTTTCTTAACACCTAATAAAATAAGTCAGGTGTTAAGAACCACGATAGAACTTGTTGACGATTGCTTTGAAAGCTGATATACTTTAAAAAATAAAAATTGACCGTTGTTTGTTCTGCTTGTTTTTAACTAAGTTTAAAGGTTTACGCCCTTTAAATCACTATTGATTACTACTATTGATTATGGTGTGCTGTGTTTTGTTTGTCTTGCTACTTTATTCAATCTGCTAACTCACCATCTTGCCGATGTTGCTGCTCTTCTTTGTGTATGCGAATGTGTCTGCATCACTAAAGCAAAGTACTTTTTCATCGTTTTTGGCACATAATGTACTGGATACTCGTTTATGCCCCCCTGTTGTTTCGTGTTGGCATAAAGTTAAGGGAGTCGCTGTGTGTCAAGTTAGTTAGCTTATAAGCCCTTGTTTTTAAGGCTTTGATTCTATTTTAGTAGAAAACAATTAAACAATGCTTCCCCCCCCACCCGTGATTGTTCCTACAGGAACAGCCACACTTGCTTTAAGCAAGCCACCTTTGTTGCGTCAAGGCACGCAAGTATCCACGACTGCCCCACTGGTACAACAAGCTGTTGAAGCAACCGAGAAACACATAGCACCAGCACTGGCCACCTCCACGCCTCAGTCTCTAAAAAAAGGAGTCGCCGCCTCTGTACAAGGTTTTTTGAGTGAATTAAAAACGAACGAAACCCTACGTTGGAACGTGGCCTTTGAAGCAGCACATTGGACGGTGGCTCCGTTAATTTTACCCACCTTACGCTACTTTTTTGTTGGTCCTCCAGAGAAGCGGGGCGAGTATTATGTACGCGATTTAACCAACTATGGGTTGGGATCCGCCGTTTTTTTAGGCGTCACCTATTTAGTGGCCATGCCCTTGGTTAAACAGCTCAACTTGTTTAAAGGCACCCCTGAAGCCGTCGCCGAGGCGAATCGGTTTGTGGCCATTATGGCGGGCTTGGCTGTGCAAATTGTGAACAATGGTATTGTTTCAGTACAGGCACAGCATACGTTTGCCAAGCATAAAAAAGATAAAGAATCGAAATCTACTGTCTTACTTAAAACAAATTTACCGAATGAAACATCTACTACATCATGCACTTCAGCCCAATAAACCCGAATCCACTTCAACCAAACAGCGTGTTACCCTACGCTGAACACGCTTCAAACAATCCACGTGTTGCGGCAACAGTTTATAATTTACAGAGTCACCCTTGTTTGACAACAACCAAGGTTCGGGAAGGCTTTGGCTTTACCGCCCCCCCGTTTGAAGCGAAAGCCCCCCACATTTACAGCGAACTTGAAAAGCGTTTGCGTACTTTGGCTCCTTTTGTGTTAGTGCCTGCGTTACGCTACGTGCAAGATAAAAAAGAAGATCGAAATCGTTTGTTTTGGCGAGATTTTGGTTCTATTTTTACTGGCACGATGTTGTATTTTACAGGAGTTTCGTTGTATGGTACGTTAGCACATAAGGTATTTAAACTGCCCGAAAAAACTAAAGCCCTTGAGTTTTGGAGTCATCTTCCAGCACAAGTAACCGCTTTAACGGTATCTGCGTTTTTAGGGCCTAAAATTAGTGACTGGTTTTCGGTGCAAACCAAGCAAGTAGATACCTTCTTTAAAAACCCCGATCCCATGAATACTGTGAATGAATGGTGGGAAGAAGAGGGACGAACGAAACGAGCTAAGCCACATATACAAAGTACCTTGGTTGGCGTTGGTCTTTTTTCCGTCTTGACTCCCGCATTACTATCTTTAGTGAAAGAAAAGCAAGCCCCTGAAAAGAGTCTGAATCAAGAGGTAACGACGATGTTTGATACACTGCTGACTCTTTGGAGTCGGGAACTGCCCGTGGTGATAACGGCCTTAGAAATAAGCGTGTTTACGGCCTTGAAACTGGATCATGCGTTGGTGAACCGCTCCTGTAAAAGCCAACAGCAGACGAAGAAATAACGCTTTTGAGTGTTTTATAGTGGAATTACTATTTTTCCGTATAGTATTTTAAATAATTTACGACTCTTTTCCAAAGATGTGTTGAATGGCTTCGTAGAAGGCTAGCCCTAAACGTATTCCATTGGTTACAACCCGCTTGAGCACCGCCCACCACCCCTCAATCGGGTTCAAATCAGGGC
>JBJTUB010000021.1:0-1645 GCA_046080465.1 Vampirovibrionales bacterium
GGCGTGCTGCAACTGCGTTGGGATGCTAGGTAGCGTTGTAGAAGACGATGTATGAATACTCATGCCAATAGACTCTCTTGTATAGTCAAATCCTTGTTTTTCCGTACGTTTTTAAAATGCTAGCTCACCGAGACCTTCCTACATGGGGGGGCAATGGGGGCTTTAGCCCACATTAATAAACCTAGGGGGGAGAGCTTGAGAGGGAGGAACGGCCTCTCAAAGTCGTCTGAAAGACGACACAAAACGAGAAAACTAAGACTGTTCGGGAATAGTGGCATTTCACTATTTCACTATTTCACTATTTCACTGGTTAGATCACTCTACAAAACGGCTTAATAGTCTTCGTACAGGGGGAGGGCAGGTTCCATATTACGATCGTTAAACCCTTGCAACCAGCCACTATGATGCACCTTGGCTAAGTTGACAGGTACGGCTTGCCCTAAGAGTTCCACGGTTTTCGTGGCTAGGGTGAGCAATTCAGGCAACTCCACACTTAGGTGAAGACTTTGCAATACCAAGGGGTGCTTTTTACCATCGCTAGTGGCTAGCTCGTTATTCACGACGGCATGCCTTACTTGTTCCCAAATGGCGTTGGGGGGCAACCATTTTTGATGATCTTTAAACCCTGTATCTAACAAGAGCTGACTATTGTAGCGTTTACCCACTACCAGCTCGTGGGCGATAATGACGCTGTATTTCTGGCTTAAGTCTTTTATCAGGGGGGTGGGGGGTAGCAAGATAGGCAACCACGCATCAAACTGTTGCACGGCTTCAATAAAGGCTAAGGCGATTTCTTCGTTCGTGCAAATATCAGCGTACAAGGCACCGTGGGGGCGGATATGTTCAATGCCTAAATTGTAAGGCTTTAGCACCGCTTGCAACGCACCGAGTTGCACCCACAGCCAGTGCTTTAAATCGGTAGGGCTTAGGCCTGCTGGAGCCTCGTAGCCTAAGTTTTGTGGGGTGGGGTAACCCACATGAGCCCCGATGGCACAGTGATGCCCTTTGGCTTGCTGAGCCAGTGTGGCCACGGTTTGAGGCAAACCATCATGCACAAAGCAGGGTAGGTTGACGCTACTCACCAAGTTTAACAACGCATCGGCTTTAGGGCTTTGCCAAAAGGCGAGCTGGGGGGTTTGGCCAAGGTCGATGTTGATATCCAAGGCACGCACCAAGTTGCGTTTTAAGAGAGGTTCTTTAATGGGGGAGGATAGGGACGAATCGTTCATGGGTGTTGTTTCTGTACAAGGCACTAACACACTGGAGCGACGGGCGAATCACACCAGTTTAACAGGTTATTGCTTTTTAATAGAGTACCGTTTATAGTGTAACGGAAACGAAGCCGATATGCTAGCTTTTTTAAGCACATTGTTTTTTGTTGCTTACTTGATGTTCATATAGAGTAGAGGTCACGAAACGTTTTTGTTGAGTTTTCGTGACCTCTGTAGGTTACTTCGTGTTGGTTTTATGAACCGTTTATAGTATTTTGAAATGTTTTTGAATCGTGGTAGACTATACAGAGTGACTGTTTTATTGAAAGGAACAACTACCATGGCTTACAGTTTAGATCTCCGAGAAAAAGCCCTCCTGTTTTCAAAGCAAGCGAGCTTAGTTGAAACAGCTAGAATCTTTCAGATAGGACTAG
>JBJTUB010000022.1:0-7312 GCA_046080465.1 Vampirovibrionales bacterium
CACCCGCCAGCTAAAATCGAAATCACTAAAGGAACTCGAACGGGTGGGTTGAAACCCGTACCCTACAAAGAGCTAACCCTTTCTTTGTGGGGGATGGCCACGCTTCGCTCGCAATGACATAGGGGGCTTAGGTTTTCATGCGTTTGCCCTGACTCGACAGATTCTGTGCTTGCCAAAAGAATGATATCTACCATATAATAAGATTGTATTGTTTTCATCGTTTTCTCAGCATAACGCTCTAGGTAAGGAATAGCACCACCCTCATGATGATGATGTCCATTTCTAACAGTCCTCCTGATGCCGCTTCACCCCGCAAAGGGCGTGTCATTGTGGTTACATCTGGCAAGGGCGGCGTGGGTAAAACCACCACCACCGCCAACATTGGTACAGGCTTGGCCAAGCTAGGTTACAAAGTTGTTTTGGTGGATACCGATATCGGCTTGCGTAACCTTGATATTTTGATGGGCTTAGAAAATCGCATTGTGTACAACCTGATTGATGTGATTGAAGGCCGTTGCAAACTGACCCAAGCCTTGGTAAAAGATAAACGCCTGCCTAACTTAGCCCTGTTGCCTGCGGCTCAAACCCGTGATAAATCGGCCTTAAATGAAGAGCAAATGGTGGATATTTGCCACCGCCTGCGTGATGAAGCCGATTTCATTTTGCTGGATTGCCCAGCGGGCATCGAGCAAGGCTTTCAAACAGCGATTTGTGCCGCCGATGAAGCCGTGGTTGTGGCCACCCCTGAAATGTCTTCTGTCCGTGATGCCGACCGTGTCATTGGCTTGCTAGAAGCCCGTGAAAACGTGAAGAACTATAAACTGGTACTCAATCGGGTTCGCCCCGCCATGGTGAAGGCCAACGATATGATGGCCACCGAAGATGTGCTAGAGATTCTTTCCATCAAGCTACTTGGCCAAATCCCCGAGGATAAAGATATTATTGTTAGCACCAACCGAGGCGAACCCGTCGTCAATCACGAAAAAAGCTTAGCTGGTCAGGCCTACCGCAACGTGGCTCGCCGTATTGCTGGCGAAGATGTTCCGTTTTTAGAGCTAGATGAACCCGATGGCTGGTTTGGCAAATTAAAGCAGTTGCTAGGTGGCACAAAGAAAGCACGAGCCTAGGTTTTACTGTTGTATGTGGGCGAAAAGCATCCCCTCGTCGCTCCACCTTCCACCCCTGTTGTTGGCCTCACTCGTTTTAAGGAAAGGCACCCCCTCTCGCCGTGTTAGCCTCCTCCCCTTTTACCACTTTGTTAAGAAAGCGTTTAACCATGATGCTGAATCGCTTGATTCAATTCTTTCAACAATCCGAAACTGTTTCTGAAACGGCCTCTTCTGCCCAAGCCCCCAGTTCCGTTGGACGTTCGGCCGCTTGTAATCGTCTCAAGCTTGTACTCATGCACGACCGCACCCAACTGGAACCCCATGTGCTGGATAAAATGAGAGACGAACTCGTCATGGTTATTTCAAAGTACATTGATATTGACCGTGAAGCCATGGATTTAAACCTAGAATCGGATGCTTCCTCGGATACAGTGGCCTTGGTTGCCAATATTCCTGTTACCAAAGGGCGAAGCAGCCGAGTGCGTGGTGGCTGGAACGATTGGCCGAACGAGGAAGAGTCTGCCGTGCCTGCCCCCCCAGAGATGCCTTCCCATTTAAGCGGTGTTTCCTTGCCAGAGTTTCCACAAGCCACCCCCACGCCAGAAACCAAAGAAACCGTTAGTTAGACTCGCTTTATGTCCGTAGTACTTCAAGCCCATTTAACACCCTCTCGTAAACTCTATTTGGTTTTAGCCTTTGTTGGCTGTTGGTTAGGCGGAGTGTTTGATGGGCTTGATTCATCGTTGATGCAACTGGCTATGCCCATTGCTCTACCTGAACTAACGCATCTTCCAATTGCTAAAACATCGTTTTATGCTTCTATTATTACCAGTACTTTCCTATTAGGCTGGAGTATTGGTGGAATGGGAATAGGTTGGTTTGGTGATCGCTACGGTCGAGTCAAGGCCATGATACTTTCAGTTTGCCTCTATTCGCTGGCAACAGGGTTATGTGGGTTGGCTCAACACTGGTATGATTTAGCTTTGTTTCGGTTATTGGCGGGTATTGGAATCGGCGGTGAAATTGTTAGCATTGTTGCATTTTTGTCTGAAATATGGCCGAATGCAAGCCGTGTGCAAGCAGTAGCATTTTTAATTACATGTTGCCAAGTAGGGCAGTTATTGGCAGGAACGATCAGTCTGTTCTGCACGGATTGGAGGACAACGTTTTTTATTGGAGCCTTACCTGCCCTCTTGGTTGTGTTTTTACGGCTCCTTTTAAGAGAATCTCCACAGTGGGAGAAAGCAAAACAAAACACCTCTCATCCCCCTATCCTACTACAGCCTAGCAACTCACACGCTCTGTGGACAGGAACGTTAGCTTTTGGTAGCTTTCTGTTTGTGGCATGGGGAGCGATGGGATTTATACCCATGTGGTTGAAAGAGCTCCCCCAGTCTCCTGCTGAGTCAGCCAAGTTGCAACTCATGATTCAAAGCGTTGGTGGCTTACTAGGGTGTGTTGCAACCAGCCTGCTTGCACCTACGTTAGGGCGTAGAGGCTGTTTAGCACTTGGGGGAGCTGGTCTTTTTACTACATTGCTCGTATTATTTACGAAAGTTCCAGCCTTTGACCCTTTCTGGGTCTACGGTATAAGCCTTATCATGGGATTTTCGCACGGTTTAACACAATCGACCTTGTACGTCTACATTCCTGAACTCTTCCCAACATTATTGAGAATGCAGGGTTCGGGCTTTTGTTTAAATGCAGGACGCATTCTTACTGCGATAGCGGTGTTAGGCATGGGTAGTTTAGTTCAACACCTTGGCGGATTTCAAAAAACAGCATTTTATTTTTGCTTTATTGCTTTACTTCTTATTGTCGTAGCGTTTATTTCAAAACAAACAAAAGGCCATAAACTGACGTAATACCATTTAAAAGATTGAATAGCGTATAGCTGATTTCTAGGAGCTTAGACTCGCAGATGAGTGCGGTGTACATAGAGGTACATAAGCTTATCGAGAATCGTAGCGACACCGAAAGCGACATACGGGATTGTGTCTTTTAATTGGTATAAAACCCTGCCAATTGCTTGGTAGGAAACACGGGGCCTTCCAAGCAAACCCTTACGGGGGGCTGATTCTCATTTTGCTCTACCACACACCCATAGCAGGCTCCCGTGCCACAGGGCATATGGTTTTCTAACGAAACGTACACCGTCACTGCTGGATAGTGAGTCTCAAACCACTGGGTGCAAGCTTGCATCATACGGGTAGGGCCACACACAAACACCTGCTTCAAGGGCGTAAAAAACGAGAGAGGCTGTTGTTCTAGTATTGTCAGTACCGTGCCATGAATCCCATAGCTACCATCGTTTGTGCTAATCAACGTGGGCAAGCTGGTTAGTAGCGTGTCTTGTTCGGGCTGAATCAACGCTAGTTCACTTTGGCTACGGCATCCAAACAAAAAGCCTGCCCCTTGTTGGCCTTGTTGTTGCCATTGCTGCACTTGCAGCATCATCGGAGCCACGCCAATCCCCCCAGAAATCAACAAGGTTTCCTGAGCAGTACACCCACTAGGGAAGGGTTGCCCAAGCGGGGTCAGTAACTGAAGCGTATCGCCCACCTTGGCCGTGGCTAAAGCCTGAGTCCCCTCGCCCACCACTTTGTATACCAAGGTCATCCCCCGCCCATCCTCGCTTAAGGTAAAGGCACTAAAAGGCCGACGAAACAAAAAGCCCTCGGCGTAAGGCATACTTAGCATAAAAAACTGCCCCGCCACCAAGGTAGGCAAGGGCTGTGTGGCTTGCAACACAAGGCGATACTGATCGTTACCCAGTGGTACATGTGCCTGCACCGTCACGGAGGTATCCACCATGAGGTTCGAGGGTTGTAAGGCAGTGGAAGAAGAACAAGGCATAGTAAAGCTTTCTATCGTGGCTTTTATAGAAACCTCTGCAAAAGCCCATTTAGGCGTGCAATGAAGGGTTGAACGCTGGTTGCGTAAACCCCTTCGAGAAAACGGGTCTATAGGGGCGAAGCCCCTATAAATACTGAAGGGGGGGGAGCCTTTGAGAGGTTTTTCACAATGAGGATCTCGCGTAAGAATTGAGATGGTTCCTCCTCACTGTGGGGGCGAACGCCCTGGCCTCTCAAGATTGCCCGTAGGGCAATGCGAAACGAGGGACTGAGAACCCTCGACAAACCCTTTTGCAGAGGTTTCTATAGGTTGGTAAGCTTCAGTTAAGATATCAAAAAGAAGCCTACAATTCAATCCGCCCTATACTTATACGCTTAACACCTGACTTATTTTGTCAGGTATTAAGACCCTTATTGAAAAACCTTTGAAGTTGGATTAAAGCCGTGCTATGCTAAGAGTATCTTCTTATGTTTGTGTTAAACGGATGAGACTTCATGCCCTCCCCCACTCCTTCCTTCGCTACCTCCTCTACGCTTCCCGCCGATGAGCCTCATCCCTTAGATGCCTGCCTTGCTTGGTATCAGCTCTGTGAACCTCGGCCTTGGCAGTTAGAGCTAGCCGTGCATCCCAGCCTGATAGAAACACAAACGCCACCGAACCCCTTGGCTTCTTGGTGGCCACGTTTACAAGCCTGTCTTCCCGCTTTTTTACAGGCGTTCCACACCCAACATCAAGCCGTCGGTTTGCATCAACCCTTACAACTGGCCATGACGTTACCAAACGATGCCGCTTGGAGCATTGATTGCACGCTGGTGGATGATACCACCATGGCATGGCTGAATAACGAGCATCGGGGCAAGCCCACCCCAACCGATGTGTTGACCTTTCCTGCCCTAGATACCGAAAGTTTGGCCGAACTTCCCCCGTTTTTGCAACAACAGCTCCGCCAACAAGGGGGGTGCTTAGGTAGTATCGTTCTCTCGCTTGATTACGCCCGCCAACACCTGTTTACCCCTGTAGAGGGGATGCCCACGCCCAGCTATTTGCAAGCACCCTTCTTTAGCAAGCAAACGGTAGCCCCGCTCTGCTTTGACCCTAGCCTCGCCGAACATCAACAGGCCTTATGTGGCTATGTACTAGAGCGTTTATGCCACGGCTTACTTCATCTGCACGAACAGCATCACGCAACCGAGGCCGATTTTAAAACGGTGGTGGCCTTTCAAAAAGCTGTGTTGGATGCAGTTTTTTAAGTGTTTTTTAACAGGAGTTCTTCCCCACCGTGACAATGCCCTCTGAAACACACTTAACACTGGTGTACCCCCAACAGGGTGCCGAGATTCACGAATCGCAGACCTTTATTTTAGGGGTAGCCTCTGGCAAGGTAAGCATCAACGGAACCCCTGTGTTGCAAAGTAAGGCAGGCTATTTTGCACATACCTTGCCGTTGCAGGTAGGTAAAAATACCGTTCAAATTCAGTGTGACACCCCCGAAGCAATTCCTGAAACCCGAACCCTTACGGTGTATCGCTCTGCACCGCATCGGGGGGAAGAGGGCAGTCACTTTGATACCCAACACCACCCCTTGCCCAACCCTTGTGCCTTGTTAGCAGGCGATACCGTTCCTGTGCACTGCTACGGCACGGTGGGCTTGCAGGAGGTGAAAGCTCGGTTGTTGGATGTTCGTTTTAGAGAGGTGGCTTTGGCTCATCTGACTCCACGTACAGAGCTAGGGGTCTGTGTCGATGGCGAAAAACACACCCTGTTTTACGATACCCGCGACGCCATTTTCGCCGAACTCCACTGGACACACCCCCCTATCGATGCTAGCCAATTAACCTGTTATGAAGGAAGCCTAACGTTGCCAGCCACATGGCCACAAGGCTTGGCTCTCAACCTCGATGCTAGCCTACCCTTACTGTTAGAACTAGAAGGTAAGATGTTGGGGCAAACGGTGCGTTGGCAACCCAGCTTGAACCTAAGCGGATGGATGGCCCCTCGTATTGCCATCACCCAGTGTGAGAACGCCGTGATGCGAAGCACCCCCAGTGATTCAGGAGCCAGACTCACACCACAAAGTAAGGGTACGCCTCTGTTGGTGACAGGTATTCGGGGAAACTATGCTCAAGTGCAGTTATCGCAAGGGCAAACGGTGGGCTTCCCCTTGGCACAGCTCAGTACACCTCAGACGGGGGGGCTAGGGCATGCCAAGCTTCAAACCATCAACGTACAACCACGCACCTGCCCCTTCAGCGGGCGTGAAACCACCCACGTTCATACGCCGTTGCCTATGAAAGTACCTGTGGAAATTGAAGCCTTAGATACTCACACGCTGCGTGTGGTGTTGCATCGAGTCCATCATGCGTGCAATTTCATCCATTATTTACAGGCCGAAGCCTCGGCGACGGCAACAACGGCATACACGCCCCCGCAACTCTCGATAGACAGGCAAAGCCCCGAGGCTACCGTCATGTTGATTCACTTCCCTCGTGAAGAGCCTCCTTTCGTGGGATGGTTTCACTACTGGCAAGCGGATGGCTTACACCTCACACTCAAGCATCCACCCAAAGCTTGGCAAGATACCCGCATTGTGTTAGATGCTGGTCACGGCGGTGATGAAACAGGTGCGAAAGGCCTCAATGGCGTAGCCGAAAAACACTTGACCTTGGCGTGGAGCCAACAGTTAGAAAGCTTGCTAAAAGAACGTGGCTTTAAGCACATTATACAAACCCGAACGCAGGATGTGGATCTCAGTTTGGGCGAACGCCAGCAAGCGGTGTTTGATGCCGATGCCGATATTAGTTTGAGTCTGCATTTTAACGCCCTACCCGATGGCCGTAACCCGTGGGAAGCCTTTGGAGCGAGTAGTTACTTTTATTTCTCTCAGGCACAAGCCTTGGCCTTTGCCTTGCAACAGGCGATGGTACACCAAGGCAAGCGTCACGATTACGGTGTACTGTACGATAGTTTGGCCCTCACCCGATTGAGTCATTGTCAGGCGGTGTTACTAGAGCTAGGCTTTTTGATTCATCCGCTGGAGTTTGAAGAACTGCAAACCCCCGACGTTCAAGCTCGCTTACTCACGGCCTTGGCCGATGGGTTGGTACGTTATTGTCAAACTAGTTCAAAAAGTGATGCCCTTTTTAGACATTAAGGGCGACTAGCTAGGGGCTATTCTTTCTTAAGAATGTATTTTGTTTTTATCGTGACACTAGCGTTTCACGTTTTATTTAGGTATACTTAAGTTTAATTCAATATCATGCTGATAGTCCTGTGTCATTTGTACCTATTTTATAGTTTTTTAAAAAGTTTTTTAGGCATAGGCTAGACTAGGAGCCTAGACACGTTTG
>JBJTUB010000023.1:0-29694 GCA_046080465.1 Vampirovibrionales bacterium
GTCATTTTTTCCTGTTGACATCGACTGTGAACTGGTAAACGAGTCGATGACTATTGAGCAAATTTGGCGCTTGAAGGAAGCAACAATGAGTAATAATTTAGCCATCAAACTGCGTTCTGGTACTCAACAAGCTCATACAGATGCAGAAAATGTCGGTTTTATGAAATGTTTTGTTCAAGGAGTTGTAGACTCACTAAGGGTAAAGCCCCGCCGTGTTTGTACTACACTGGAGGCATGGAGGCATGGAGGCATGGAGGCATGGAGGCATGGAGGCATGGAGGCAGTTCCCTTCTTTTTTGTTTGAGTTACATCCGATGGCGAGGTCTCGTTGTGGAGTCTCTCTTTTATTATCGGCAACGTTGCGTTAAACTTTAGCTTTTTATATAAAGTTCCCCTATTTAGTTTAGGGGCTGTTTTGAAATCGTGGCGGGCTTCTGTTTCTTTTATGACCTACGAATTTGAGCCGAATACGCATGGGCCGTCAGTTGTTCCAACTGGGCTAGGGGTTGCGTATATTGGCTTAAATAGGCATTGGGTTCTAGCACGGTGAGTGTGTTTTGCAAACGTAAAAAGCTCAAGGGGCTTAGGGCATGGCTAAAGCGTGAGGCTCTGCCGGTGGGTAGGGTATGATTAGGGCCAGCCATATAATCACCAAAGGCAACGGTGTTTGCATCGCCCACAAACAGCGTACCGTAGTGTCGAAGCTCGGCTTGACGCTCGATAAACATGCTTCCGTGTAAGTGCAAATGTTCGCTGGCTAACAGGTTGGCCGCATCCATGCAGGCATCCACCGTAGGTAACACCAGTATGGCACTGTGCTTCAGGCTGCTTTCTTCCACAAAGCTGGGCAGGTTTAACAGAGCAAGTTGTTCTTTGAGTGCCACTTGCACCGCTTCGGCTAGCTCGATTGAAGGGGTCACTAGGTAGCTACGAGCATCGGGGTCGTGTTCGGCTTGAGCTATCAAATCACTGGCTATCCATTGCGGATTCGCCGTTGCATCGGCCAACACCGCTACCTCACTGGGGCCAGCGAGTGCATCAATGCCGATACTGCCAATCAGTTGACGCTTAGCCTCATTCACATAACGGTTGCCAGGCCCCACCACCATGTGGGTAGCAAGTACTTGCTCGGTACCAAAGGCGACCGCTCCTAAGGCTTGAGCCCCGCCTATTTTATATACGGCATCCACGCCTACCAAATGAGCCACATATAAAATCTCATCGGCAGGGTTGGCACACAACATCACCACCCGCTCAACCCCCGCTGCTTTGGCTGTTAAGGTGGTCATCAACGCACTTGAAACAAGGGGGTAACGCCCCGCAGGCACATAGCAGGCGACACTTTCTACAGGGCAAAGGGCAAAACCAGCACGGTAGCCTTCGTTATGGGTGTAGCTTGCCTCAATGGGCAAGTGTTGCATAACATGTTGTGCAAATTGAGTGATATTGTGTGCAGCTTCTTGTAGTAGAGCTTGCGTTTGGGGGGCCACCCGTGCCACAGCCTCGGCGATGGTTTGGGCAGAGATGGCAATGGGTTCGTGGGGTTGTAGGGCATCGCCAAAGCGTTGAGCATAGTCGTAAAGTGCATTATCGCCTCGTTGTTGCACCTCCTTAAGCAAGGCTTTTACTTGTTGTTGTGTGGCCTGTTGATTGTCGTCTTCGGTCATAAAGGGGAGGGTGTGGGCGTGTTGTTGAAGCCACGCCTCGGCAGTAGTGCCGTGGTAGCAGGGAATCACTTGGGTTGTTGGTGGGTGGGTTGTCATGGTGTAATACTTTCTGAAGCCATTCGGGCGTGCAATGAGTTGTTGAACGTTGGTTAGGTGAAGTGGTTTCCATAAACAAGAGTTTTTTTACCCCGAAGGGCTTGAGCCTGAATTGCGTAGCTCTGAAGGCTCAACAGGGGTCAAGGGGTATCCCCTTGCACGCAGGGGGTTCGCCAAGGGGGACTCTCGTGCAAGAGTCCCCGCTTGGCACCCACCAGCTAAAGATAGTTCGACTAAGGCTTTTATACGACTTTATTATTTCTACTTTACCCCAAAAACACGGTTTAAAAAAGTACTTGCTTTTTTAGTTTGTTTACGGTGTAATACCAACGTACAAAAGCGGGGGCCAGTAGCTCAGTTGGTTAGAGTGCATGCCTGTCACGCATGAGGTCGCGGGTTCGAGCCCCGTCTGGCCCGCCATTTTTAAAGAAGCTCCCATTTTAGGGGGCTTTTTTAGTTTCACTCATCTTTTTTTCGTGTGTCTTGTTTTTATGCGTTTAGGGCTTACTTTCAAGTTTTGTAAAAAGCCTTTTTTAGAACTTGCTATATAAAAAACAGAATAGGTCTCTTCATTTATGCTTGATGCTTCATCTTCCTTGCCGTACACAATAACATCTAACCCGCTCAACACAACAACGCTCGCTCCAAGAGAGGCTGAACCTGCCGTTGAGCAAGCGCTACCTTATTCCCCACTGCCCCCAACCGATAGCTTTACGCCCACAACTGAAGCCAGTTTGCCATCAGCAACGCTCCCCTTGCCAACAGAAGCCGCCTCTCCTTTCTATGGTAGTTCTTCAAAAATCGCCCTCGGTTTAGGAGCCTTAGGGGCGGTGGGTCTTATTGGCTTAGGCATACACCACCGTGAAGCCCTCGCTCAAACGGCTAAAACCTTGTGGAACAAACTTCAACATCAAGAAGTACCTTCTTTAGCTAGTACTTTAGAAGAAACGGCTAGTACTAAGGCTAGTCAGCACGTTTCAGAGAGTCACTCTGTGCCACGTACGACTAACACATCCAATACCAGCACGGTTATCGACATCCCCGAGTCTCCGAAACCGAAACCGCCCGTTCAAACGCCTCCTGTGAACCCTACTCGTAACACGGCCTCTTCAACGCCATGGCTACAAACCCTACTCATAGGCATTACCGCACCTTTGTGGATTCCCCTAGCCGCCGTGGTGGGTATGGTGGGTGGCACGGCTTACGGGGCTAAAAAAGTATTGTGGGATCTGCTCGCTGGGTGGTTTGAGCATCTACGTGGTGCATCGTCGCATTCTTCCACTCGACGGACACCTGTACGTCCCACCGCTCCACTGCCACGCTCCCCAATACCGCCTCCACCTCCACAAATACCTCTACCTCCACCTCCACAAATACCTCAGCCACCTGCACCTCCACAGCCCATACCTTATGGTCAGTTTTCTATTCCTAGCATTTCCTTACCCAAAGTAGCACAAACCCCTTCAACACTGAGAAAGACATTACAGCAACATGATCTGTTTAACAACGCCACAGCCTACAGAGAGATTCCCCACGGAACTGCACCTTGGAGATTGACACATTGTGTTAAAGATCATACGATTTCACGAGCTAATCCCAACCCAGATTCCACAAAATTTAGCTCGCTTGTGGTTGGTATAAATAACTCCTACCATGAAGGTTCTTCGTCTTCTTTATCTTCAGCTATTGCTGAGTGGGATGCAGACGATATAAGTAATCGTTACCTACAAGAAAACTTACAGGCACATATACATCTTTATGATGAGGGGCATTACCATAAACAGTTGAACACCTCTCACACAGAACCTCCCAGTCTTTGCTGGAGTGACGTTAAATCAGGTATTCAACTTTCACAAATGTCAGATGATACACTCGCAGTTACTTTTATTGCAGGTCGCTTTCCAGAGGATGATATAGTACCTAAGCGAGAAAATGGATGCAAAATAACACTGTTTTCAAATAAAGGGGAAGACTTAAGCAATGCTCAAAAGCGTGCTATTATAGCTTATTGCTTAAGCCCGACAAACACATTTATTGTTGCACGAGACGCAGCAGGATCGCTCCGTCGGGATAAAGCCATTCAAACATCTCCCTTAACACCTTTGCTAACAATCGATAAAAACGGATTTAATCTAACGGATTCTGACGATACGGCAGCCAGAAGGAACATTGAACTTATGCTGGCCCATTGGTATGATGCAGTCACTGATTCAAACTTTCTTACAACACTCTTTAAAGAAAGTGTCGACGATGAGCCTTTGAAAGCCCGATTAAACTTTCTACGCATGATGGACGAGCATTTTAACGTTCTCGCTGTAGAAGCTCCACCCAGAAATAACAGTACCACGCCGTAACCAATAACCCCCTCAAAAAGCTTCCAAACGGATTGTTTTTAGATTTTTGAGAAATAGGGGCTTGTTTTTTCTATGTTCTTGGTACACTAGAACTACATTATTAGTGTTGCGTCTGTTGTGTTGCGTGGTTTCTGTTGTGTTAAAGCCACCCCACGGTACAGATAGAATGTTCTTCAGTAAACCTAGCGTTGTTTACAGAGCATGGTTAACGTGAGAAAGTAGGTGAGTTATGTCCCCTTCCATTCATCATCTTGGAACCAGTTTTATTACCGATTTTGATATTTATTTATTGAATGAAGGACGGCATCTTCAGCTTTACAATAAACTTGGGACTCATTTACACACCCTAGCCGATGGACGGCAAGGGGTGCATTTTGCCGTATGGGCTCCAAATGCTCAATTTGTCTCCGTCATGGGCGATTTTAACAACTGGAACAAAACCAACTGTCCCCTAGAGAATATTCAAGGGTCTGGCTTTTGGGGTGGCTTTATTGAAGGCATTGGTGAAGGGGCTTCTTACAAATATACGATTCAATCAGGAGCCACGTTTCATGAGGTGGAAAAAGCCGACCCTGTGGGCTTCTTTGCTGAGCTACGCCCAAACACCGCCAGTCGTGTGTGGAACCAAGATAACTACCAATGGCAAGATCAAGAATGGATGGCCTACCGCAGTGCCATGAACGGCAAAGACAAGCCTATTTCAATGTACGAAGTACATTTAGGCTCGTGGATGAAAAACTTGGAAGAAGGCGGACGCTGGCTCACCTACCGTGAACTCGCCGATAAGCTCGTCAGCTATGTTAAAGAGATGGGTTACACCCACGTGGAGCTAATGCCCATTGCCGAACACCCCTTTGATCTCTCGTGGGGGTATCAAACCGTGGGCTACTTTGCCCCCACCAGTCGCTTTGGCAACCCCGATGAGTTTAAATACTTGGTCGATCAATTCCACCTACACGGCATTGGTGTCATTATTGATTGGGTGCCTGCCCACTTCCCGAAAGATATGCACGGCTTAGATTTCTTTGATGGTACACACCTGTACGAACACGACGATTGGCGTAAGCGTGAACACAAAGATTGGGGTACCAACATCTTTAACTATGGCCGTTGGGAAGTGCGTAACTTTTTAATGTCGAACGCCCTGTTTTGGTTAGATAAATACCACATTGATGGCTTGCGTGTGGATGCTGTGGCCTCCATGCTCTACCTCGATTATTCTCGTAAAAAGGGCGAATGGGAACCCAACCAGTACGGTGGGCGTGAAAACATTGATGCCATCTACTTCTTACGTGATTTAAACGATTCTATCCACCATTACTTCCCCGATTGTATTACCTTTGCCGAAGAATCCACAGCATGGGGCGGTGTCACCAAGCCGACCTTTGAAGGTGGCCTCGGGTTCGATTACAAGTGGGATATGGGCTGGATGCACGATACCTTGCACTACCTCTCGCACGACCCCATTCACCGTAAATATCATCAAAACGAAATTACCTTCCGTGGGCTGTACATGTTTTCGGAAAGCTATACCTTGCCCTTAAGCCACGATGAAGTGGTGCATGGTAAGCAATCGTTGTTGGGCAAATTGCCTGGCGATTTATGGCAAAAGTTTGCCAACCTACGTACCTTGCTTGCCTATCAATGGGCTCAACCAGGTAAAAAACTGATGTTTATGGGGGGCGATATTGCCCAGTGGAACGAGTGGAACTGCCTTTCTTCAGTCGATTGGCATTTGCTAGAGCATGATAGCCATGCGGGTATGAAGCGTTTAATGCAGGCACTCAACCATTTGTACCGCACCCAACCTGCCATGCACCAAAAAGATTGCGATTCAAGCGGATACTACCTGATTGATTGTACCGATGCGGATAACAGCGTGCTTAGCTTTATGCGTCGTGGCTACACCCCCGATGATGATGTGATTGTGGTGGCTAACTTTACCCCCCAAACCCATGTGGATTATATGGTGGGTGTGCCTCAACTTGGCGACTATGTAGAATTGCTCAACACCGATGATACTCAGTTTGGTGGTAGTGGCCAAACCAACCATCAACCATTGACGGCGTTTGAAATGCACTATCAGGGTCAGCCCAGTGCGGTGCGTTTAACCTTGCCTCCTTTGGGTGTGGTGTTTCTCAAGCGTCAATCTCGATAGGCTGATGGAAGCCCTCACCCCAACCCTCTCCCATAGGGAGAGGGAGTTGTTTAGCACTCGTTCTCAGTTTAAAGTAGTTCTTTTATGACAAGCTCCTCGTTTAATTCCTCTGCCTTTGCCCCTATTAGCCACGTCACGTTGGTGGGGTTAGGTTTGATTGGGGGCAGTTTTGCCATGCTCCTGCGTGAACGGTTGCCTCATGTGCGGGTGTGTGGCATTGATGCGCATGAAGCCACCTTACAAAAGGCTTTACAACGGGAGGTGGTGCATCAAGCTTTTCGTACCTTGCCTACCACGTTTGAAGGTGCCCACCACTTGGTGGTGTTGGCATCGCATTTGCAGGTGAACGCCCACTATTTAACCCAACTCGGCGATGGACGCTTGGCCAACCAGCCTCATGTCACCGTTACGGATATGGGCAGTTGTAAACGAGCCATTGCCTCGTTGGGGGAAGCCCTTTTACCAGAGCAGTTTATTGCAGGGCATCCCATGGCGGGGCGTGAAACCAGTGGCTTAGAAACAGCGTCTTCGTTATTGTTTGTGGGCAAGCGGTTTCTGCTCACCCCCAGTAAAACGGTAGCACCTGAACGCTTGGAAGCCGTACTAGGCTTGCTCAATCAACTAGGGATGCGACCCAGCACTCTGAGTGCCGAAGAGCATGACCATACCATGGCCTTTATTAGTCATTTTCCTCAACTGTACGCTATTTTACTTACGAACTTGTTGGCCAAGCATCAACCTGGCAAGCTGTTAGCCTTCCACGGTGGGGGTATTGATGATCAGCTACGCTTAGCGGCCAGTCCCTATGCCATGTGGAAAGATATTTACGCCGAAAATGCCGACAATCTACGCCCCATCTTGGATGAGTTTATCGCCAGTATTGAAGCACTCAAACACGATTTAGACCAACCTGAACTGGAGCAATGGTTTACCACCTCCAACCAAATTAATAAGGCCTTCCATCAATTAAAGCAACCCAAAGTGCAGACTTTGCTGTAATTGATGAATTTTATAAAAGCATACCAGCTAATAAACAAGCGATACCATTTTGTTGTGCAGTGTTTTCAGTACTGATAGCAATGTATAGCATATCTGGCCGAGCAGTAGAAAAAAATGAGAGTTTTGGGCTAAAAGCCTTAGCGATAAGTTTATTATTATAATAGAGTTCTGAAGAGGGTGTCGCACTCATAAAATTTGTTTGCCGCCATTCATAACAATAGCTATCTTCATTGAGCGTAAAAATGTGATGAAGGTAATGTTTTTTTGTACTAAGCAGCTTAATACTCTCTATTAAGTTGGGATAGCGTACAACAAAAGAGCCTAGTTTTTGTTTGGACTGAAGAAATGTTAATTCGACGGTGTTAAAATCCTTTTTTCTCTGAAGATTCAAGCTTTCAAAAAGAGTTTCTGATAAAGGTGTTGTTTCTTTTTGTAATAAGATCGTTCCTAATAGGTCAAAAGTCATTTTGAGTACAGTTGATTGCTTTTCTTGCGTTATCATTTGTACGGGTTGTACATAGTAAACAACTTCTGTCCATTCTTTACCTCTAACTATCTGAAATAAAGACATATTTTGTAGAGAAGAGTCTATCGTACTATTTATATAATTGCTGGCGTTTTGAGATGCCTCAGCTGTTTTTCGCTCTTGCAATACAATCGAGGCCCAAACGATGAGTCCAGTAGTAAGAAAAATTACACTGGTAAAAGATAACACTAGAAGAACAGTATGATCCATAAAATAAAGTATACTCCTTAATTATAAAGTTGGTTCAAGCTTTTATTTTATCACACGGCCGAACGCCCTAAAAAATAATCCCCTCTGTGCAACTCCAAAATAGGAGGTCAGAAGGGAGAGGACAATGTAGATGATGATGTCATCGGTTTCGTGTGTGTGTGTAAAACTTAAAAGCAGTTTGGGCTGATGGAACCTTCGTTAAAGCGATAACTGTTCTCTTGTTTCTTTATCCATCAACAGGTACTATCTTAGCAAAGCCACACTCGTTTGGGAAGGTGAAGGTTTGAAGACTAACCCTAGTATCAACAAGGATTTACGCCTAGCTGTATCAGGGGAAACAGTGGTTAATCTCAAGGTGTACAAAAGTAACTATTTGTACGGCGTTAGTTAGCTAGAACAGATGTGCGATGAGAAAGCACTTCGATTAAAGACAACAACACCTCCTTTGTTTAAAGGAGGTGTACGCCGTATGATACACGAGCGTTCGTTGTGTTAAGGACTATTTATAAAAGAACTCCCTCACCCCAGCCCTCTCCCTAAGGGAGAGGGGGTAAAGGTTTTCTCTGGTAAGTGTTGCCTAGCCTTGGTTGTTGGCAAGGCGTAGGGTTAAACGACGCTCTTCAGCATGAATGGAGACCACTTCAAAACTGTAGGTATCGTTAATGGTGTAAAAGGCTTTACCTTGCTCGCCATAGGGGCAGAAGGCCTCTACGCCAGGTAGCATTTCAACCAACACACCCGAAGCCAAGCACTTGGAAACAGGGACATCAATCACTTGCCCTAGGCTAAAGCGTTCATTAACCAAAGTCCAAGGATCGGCTTCCATCCGCTTCAAGCTTAAGCTAATACGCTGACGCTCATGATCCAAGGTTAAGATTTGCACCGTGATGGTTTGGCCTAAGCTCAAAACATCGCTAGGATGCTTGATGCGACGCCATGTAATTTCGCTCAAGGGCAGCAAGCCATCCACGCCGTTGATATCAATAAAGACACCAAAATCGGTGATTTTAACAACATCACCCGTCACAACGCTGCCTTCTACCAACTGAGTAAGGGTTTGCGCACGGAGCTGTTGACGTTGCTCTTGCATGGCAACACGGTGGCTTAAAATCAATTTGTTGCGGTTGCGATCCACTTCCAACAATTTGACGGCCATCACCTGACCCGCCATATCTTCGTTATTGCGGTTTAAACGCATTTGGCTAGAAGGAATAAAGCCCTTCATGCCCAGTACAGAAGCCAACATACCGCCTTTGGTAGGCCCAATAATGGTGGCCTCTAAGGTTTCGTTGCTATCTTTAGCGGCGGTTAACACATCCCACTGTTTAAATTGGTTGACCTTGCGGAGGCTCAACACATAACGCAGATGATCTTCATCATCACGCAGGGTGAAACATTCAATGGTTTGGCCAGCATGGTAGAGGGCCTCTAACTGCTCTTGGTTATCGCAGTTAGGAATTTCCTTCATGGGAATGAAGCCTTCGTACTTACCACCCACATCTACAATTAAACCATCACGCTCAACGCTTAGCACTTCGCCCACACACAGGCTAGCAGGGCTAACTTCTTCAGAAAAACTTTTTTCGAGCATATCGGCAAACGAGGAACGTAGGGTTTCGTTAATCGACAATTCCATTAAGGCAGGAAGCATCATGAGAGTAAAGACTCTTTTCTAGTAGTAATAAGCATCGTGGTGGCCTTAAACATTTTCTAAGAATGGTATAAAAACGCAGACACACCACATACAAGTTAAACGGCTAACAAACACTGGCGGATTAATAAATAGACCGCAAGATGTAGTTATTTTATGCAAAACACAACCAAACAACAAGGGTGTTTGGCATCGATTGTTGGATTCTGTTACACAAAAAAGGGAGACTCGCAACGATGCCTCCCCCTTTTTTCTACTAATCGAAACGCTCAACGAGTGTTAACAACGACTAAATGCGACGAATTACACCATAGCCAAACTCATCCACATTACCAATAGGATCGTTGTGAATAACGTTGTAAATAAACTGCTTAAAGGAGCTTCGCTTAGGTGGCGCAATCTCTTTCCACTCTACACGGCTTCGCACATTCCCCACAATATCTGTGGTTTCTGGCGAATAGCCTTTACGAATCAAAAACTCTTCATCTGGCGTGGCTGCCAAAGCACTCAGCCCCCCACTGCCTAACACGGCCAAAGCCATTACTGAAACGAGCATACGAGCTGTTTTCATTGTAGTAAAACTCCTTAACAATCTACGCAACCCAACAACACACAAGCCAAGCACGAGCGAGCGTACGAGCTGTTCTACTTGCTAGTACTAGCATAACGTAGGTTGTCCAGCCTAGGAGTGTAAAAGCACGAAAGCCCCTACAAATAAAGGAGAGCGTCATTAGATAGTGTCGTCACGAGGTCAAGAATGGAGGAAGTTCGAGGAAAAACAAACGGCTTTTGAGGCGTGTACACAGAAGTACATAACGAAAAAACGGATTGTTTTGACAAAGAAGTTACCCATTATGGGCCTTGTAACGACACTATCTAGAACAAGTTCTACAACGAAGCTTCTTCTTCCAAAAGACGAGGGTCTGATTTAGGCAAGAAGTTGATTTTACTAGACAGCACCCCCGGTATTTGCGTTAACTGAATGTGCAACCGCTTCCAAGCGACAGTGGTGCTATCCAAGTTAATGAGATACCGCAATATCAGCGCGGGTGGCTCGCCACTACGACTCTCACAGGCCTCTTGCTCGGCACGCACCATCCCCGCCCCCAGCAAGGCATCCAACTGCTGGCAGACCGATAGCACATGCGTTGAAAAACACCGAACCTCCACCATCAGCCCGCCATGCTCACGTAGGTGTTTACGAAACAGCTGGTTTTCAATGCGTCCCATACTATACAAAATCACAAAACACAGCATCGTGGCAAACAATCCCAAGGCCCACTGGCCAATGCCTACCATCATGCCAATGGCCGCCATCGCCCATAAACTGGCGGCCGTGGTGACACCTCGTACCGTCGTTCCATCTTTAAGTAAGGCACCGCCCCCAATAAAGCCAATCCCTGTAACAATTTGGGCAGCTACACGGGCAGGGTCGCGACTCACCGTCAAGTGCATCCCCTCAGGCAAGGGATGCTGAGGCATCATAAACAACGACCAATCCATCAACGAGGCCAAGGTAAACAACGCCGAACCCACACACACCAACATGTGCGTACGCAACCCCGCCGATTTCTGCGTACCTTCACGCTCTAAGCCAATAATGGCTCCGCACAAGGCAGCAAACGCCAAACGAAACGCATAATCAAACACAGGGGTATCGGTTAAATGTAACGGATCTAACATGATTTAGTACGCCTCTCTCTCCCCCCCTACTACGTTTCACTCTCAGGGGACTCTGAGTTTGGTGAACGAGGCTTAAACTGAAAAATATTATCCCCTGTTTGAAACGGATTGTCACGTTGGGGAGCGTCGGGCGGGGCGGGCAGAGGCGCTTCCATCGCCTTGTGTGACGCAGGCGATAGAGGAGGCTCTGCAAAACGCAGGCCACCACGTGGCAACAACACAGGGGCAGGCACCAAGTGACTCAACAACAGCACGGCCAAGGCCACCGTGATGATGCCCCACCACACCCACGAGGGCGTATGCCCCTGTTGCATCACCACCATCAAGCCCATGGTAATGGCGGATAAATAACTAGCCAAAGTACCTGCAATCATGGCTTTAATACCCAACTGAGCTAAATCGCTACGGCGTTCAGGCACCATCGCCCCAATACCACCCAACTGCATGGCTACCGACCCCAAGTTGGCAAAACCACACAAGGCCACACTCAAAATGGCTTGACTCAAAGGCGATAGTAACCCGTGCTTGCTGGCTTGCAACATATCCGAATACGCCACAAACTCGTTCAACATCAACTTCGTACCCAGTAAACTGGCCGCCGTACTCGCTTCATTTAACGGAATACCTAAGCCCACCGCTAGCCAATAAAACAACCAGCCCAACAAGCTCGATAAACTCAACAACTCTAGCGGAAAACCAATGGCTTTAGCCGCAGGCAACCATCCCCAAGCAATACACTGCTCGCCCACGGTGTGCAATCCAGCATTCACCATGGCCACCAATGCCACAAAAGCAATCAGCATGGCCAACACGCTTACACCAATGTGCCACCCTTCTGCGGCCCCTTGTGCCAAGGCATCCACCCAGTTCGTGGCTTTTTTTTCTAGCTTGAGGTTAGCGGCTCCTCGGGTTTGAGGCTCGTGCGTATCGGGTAGCAACAGTTTACTGACTAAAAACGCACTGGGTATCGACATCACCGAAGCGGTTAACAAAAACGATGCAGGGATACCCATTGAAATATAGACGGCCATCATGCCCCCAGAAATACAGGCAAAGCTCCCAGTCATCACAGCCAACAGCTCGGATTGAGTCAACTTACCCAAATAGGGTTTAATTAATAACTGAGCTTCAACTTGCCCCACAAACACGCTTGCGGTATTGCTTAAGGCTTCAGCCCCGCTCACCCCAATCAGCCGATTCACCACTGTAGAGAGCAACCGCACCACCCACGGCAACACGCCAATATGATATAAGTACGATACCAAGGCCGCCACAAACACAATGATAGGCACTAACTGCAAGGCGAAAATAAAGCCGCCTTCTGGGCCAAACAACGATTGCAAGGCTTCGGGCTTAGAGACAAACCCACCAAACACAAACGCCGACCCCACATCTGCAAAGTGTTGTAACTGCTCAATACCCTCGCCCACATGCTTTAGTAATTCACGAGCCTGTGGTACTTTAAACAGCACGATGGCCATTATCCACTGCAAGGCAAAGGCTCGAAACACAAGACCCCAGTTAATCAAACGTCGATGTTTACTGGCCAAGGTACAGCCTAAAAGAATCAAAAAACAACCAAGCAGTGGAATTAGTAGCACAAACAGACGGCTTTCTAACATAGTTGAAATGAGAGTGTTAACTAGAGGTTGTTTACAAACGGTGTTAGTCCCTTGCCTTAAGTTGCCCTTTGGGCAACGTAGAGAGGCCGTTCCTCCCTCTCTACAACTCTCCCCCCTAAGTTATTCTAGGGGCTTCGCCCCTAGATACCCCTGTTTTTATCCGTAGTTATACTGATTTTTAACAACTTAACAAGAGTTCTTCTAGGTGTGGACGAATTTTTTCAAAACAGTTTTTAGTTAACACTCTCTTTAAAATCAGGAAAAGATAGAGCTCGCTAGGGATTTAGGAGCATGGCTGAGTGGTGGCCCAAGCATGGGGCGTGGCCTTGACAAGCTGAACGCAATCAAAGCGTTGCCCTGCCGTATCCAAGGCTTCAAACTGCAACACGGTCGGCTGAATGCTCAGGTTCATAAAATGATGGAGAGAACGAAACACCTCTGAACCTGGTTGTTGCTTAGCCATTTTACGCAACGAGGCTCCGCCCCCCCCCGAGATGATAGCCAAGGGGCCACCAAAGGCTTGCGTATCAAACCGCTCGTACTGATGATCATGCCCAGAGAGATACACATCCACCTGATACTTTTGCAACAAAGGCAACAACAACGTACGAGCCTGCTTAACCAACGGATCGGCGGCATGTTGGCCACTGGTATTCAGCGGGTGATGTGCGTAGGCAATCTTCCACGTGGCGGTGGAGGCCTTCAATTGTTGCTCGAACCAACGTAACTGCGTTGGCGTTAAGGCGTTGGTATCCAGTACAAACGCTTCTACCTGCTTGCCAGTAGGCAAGGTGGCCACCGTACGTTTATAATAATTATTGGGCATACCGTAGTATTTAATCGCTTTTTTACCTTTGAAATAAAGATAATCGTGATTCCCCAAGGTTACCAAAAACTGAACACCCTGATTAAACAACGGGGCATAGGGCTTTTTATAATACGCATCGCCCCAAGTATCAACATCGCCAATGGGGTAAATGATATCGCCTAAATGCAACACCGTTTGAAACGGGTGCTGAGCATGCCACTGTTGCATGGCATTCGCCACTGCAAGTTGCCCCTTGCTCCCACTGCCTGTATCCCCCACAATCACAATGTTGGTGCTTGGCGTGAGGCTCTCTGTTGGCCGTGGCTCTTGAGCTTGCGTGGTAAAGGAAAGGAACCCTAAAGAGCCTAGGCAAAGTACCCACGCCCCAAGCTGCAACGTAACCCAAGATTTTAAATACGAACTAATATTCATGGCTAACAACCTTTTTTCTTTTGTTGTTCGTGCTGTTGCATACTAAACGACACTCCGTTCGCTTAGGCCAAGCGTACTTTAAACAACGGCTGACCAAACTCTACAGGCTGGCCATTTTGCCCAAGAATCTCGACAATCGTGCCTGCAATGTCGCTTTCCAAGGTATTCATCTGTTTCATGGCTTCTAAAATACAGAGGGCTTGACCAAGACCCACCGTGCTACCGACTTCCACAAAGGCCGAGGCCTCTGGCGAGGGCGAACGATAAAACGCACCCACCATCGGCGAGGTAACAATGTGCAAGTTGGCCTCTTCCGCCACAGGAGCAGCAGCAGGAGTAGCGGTAGTTGCAACCGCTGAAGCACCCACTGGGGCAGGCTGAGCAGCAGGAGCCACCATCGGTAACGCGGGCATCGCTGCGGACATAACAGGAGCCACAGAGGCTGGGGTTTTAATCGTTAGCTTTTTATCACCATCGGTAATAGTAATTTCGGCGAGTTGTTGCTCGTTGGCAAGTTCGGCCAAGGCTTTCACTTGCTCTAAATTGAAATCCATCATGAAAAAAGAACTCCTGTAAAGAAAAAACAGCACAATACCAAAACAATTCTTTACTAGTGTACCTAAAACCAAACAAAGAATCAAACGGCGGGGCAGTCGCCCTCGCAATGAAACACCGAACATTGGTTTCCTCAAACAGTAAGTAGATGTTGCATTCCTAAGGAGTGTTACCAATAGGAACGGTAGGGGGGAATCATCTCCGCTCGTTTTTTATACAACATTCGGGCAAGGAGTGCCGTTGGCTAGAGCCTCTAAGTTGACGAGCGTTGTTTGGGCAATATTGCCCAAGGCCTCGTGCGTTAAAAACGCCTGATGCCCTGTAATCACAACATTCGGGAAAGTCAGCAACCGACTAAACACATCGTCTTGAATCACACTGGCAGAAAAATCCTCAAAAAACAAGTCAGATTCTTCCTCGTATACATCCAACCCCAAGCCGCCAATTCGTCCTTGTTTTAAGGCATCAATCACGGCTTGAGTATCTACCAAGCCGCCTCGGCTGGTATTTAAAATCACCACCCCAGGCTTCATCTGTTCCAAGGCCGTGGCGTTAATAAGATGATGCGTGTTTGGCATTAACGGGCAATGCAAGCTAATAATATCACTGTGCTGGTACAGGGTTTCAAGCGGTACATAGGTGGCTCCTAAAGCTTCCATGGCCGTGGTGGGGTAAGGGTCATACGCCAAAACGCTACACCCTAAGCCCTTAAAAATACCAGCCATCACTTGCCCTATTTTACCGGTGCCAATAATACCCACGGTTTTACCATGCACATCAAAGCCCACCAAGCCATCTAACAAAAAATTGCCATCCCGTACCCGTTGATAGGCTTTGTGCGTTTTACGGTTCAGTGTCATAAGCAACGCCAAAGCATGTTCGGCCACGGCATAGGGCGAATAAGCGGGTACCCGCACCACCGTAAGGCCAAGTGCTTGAGCTTTGGCAACATCCACGTTATTGTAGCCCGCACAACGCAACGCAATAAACCGCACCCCTTGCGAGGCCAAGGCCTCTAGCACAGGGGCATCGAGCGTATCATTCACAAAAACGCACACGGCATCTACGTTTTTGGCCAAGCTCACAGTCGATTCGTTTAAATGCGGTTCAAGGTAGTGAAATCGGCACGAATTTGCCCGTACTTGCTGGCTAAATACGGTTTTTTCATAGGGTTGCGTACTAAACATCATCACATCGAGCATGGCGTAAACGTCCTATCCTAATGTTTAAACTCACGTACCGAGGTTGTTAGCATGGCGATGCCGTACTTATCACACGCCTCAATAATGGCGGCATCTTTAATACTGCCCCCAGGCTGAATAATACACCCCACACGGTTTTGTGCGGCTACCTGGATATTATCCACCGCGGGGAAAAAGCCATCCGAGGCCAACACCGCTCCAGAGGTACTATCGCAGGCCATGGCCAAGGCACGTTCCACGGCCCCTACACGGCTAGTAGCACCACCGCACAAGCCAATGGCTTGCTGGTTTTTACTAATGACAATCCCGTTTGATTTTAAGTGTTTTACCACTTTCCATGCAAAGCTGGCTTCTTTTAACTGCTCTTTGGTGGGCTTGGTTTTTGTCACTACTTTTAAGTTACCTTCCAACTGCTGCTGGGTGGCTTCAAAGCATTGTTCTTGCACTAAAAACAAGTTACTGGATACTTGACGCACATAGGCTCCATCTCGTTGAGCCGCAGGGTGACGGGTATCGGCATCGCTTTGCCACGGACGCACCACCAAACGTAGGTTCTTCTTCGTGGTTAACACATCCACGGCCTCGGGGGTAAAGCCAGGTGCCACAATCACTTCTAAAAACAGGTTGACCATCTGTTTGGCCGTGGCTTCATCAACTCGCTGATTGCAAGCCACAATCCCCCCAAAGGCAGAAAGGGGATCGCAATCTAAGGCTCGCTGATAGGCCTCGCACAGGGTGGGAGCTTGAGCCACACCACAGGGCTGCGTATGCTTGATGATGGCCACAGTGGGTTCGGCGGTAAACTCGCTAATTAAGGCCCAAGCGGCTTCCATATCTAAGATATTGTTGTAGGAAAGTGCCTTGCCGTGCAAGGGCGTGATATCGACCCGATTCGGATCCAAGGCATACAAAGCGGCGGGTTGATGCGGATTTTCGCCATACCGCATGTCTTGCACTTGATGCAAGGTTAAATGCAGGCTCGGCGTCAGGGCATTGGGCAAGGCCACGGCATCGGTCTCTTCTGATGGCAGCGTCGTCACCAAGGTATTCATCAACCATCCACTAATGGCCGAATCGTACGCTTGGGTACGTTCAAAAGCGGTTAAGGCCAACCGCTGACGTAGGCCTAAGCTCGTGCGTCCGTTATTCAATTTTAACTCTAAACAAATCGCTTCATACAGGTGGGGGCTACTGACCACCGTGACATCGTTAAAGTTTTTAGCCGCTGCTCGCAACAACGAAACGCCACCAATATCAATCAACTCTACCATTTCGGCCTCACTTAGGGCGGGGGTTTGTTGCAAGCCTGCTTCAAAGGGATACAGGTTCACGACCACCATATCTAGCGGTGTTTTAATTTGGCTCATGTGATCGGCACGATGCCGTTTGGCCAAAATACCTGCAAACACCTCGGGGTGTAAGGATTTAACCCGTCCTTCGAGCAGTTCGACAAAGCCCGTTATCTCAGATAAATCATCGACGGTTAAGCCCGCCTCTAGCAGGTGAGTACGGGTTCCACCCGTGGCAATCAGCCGATATCCGCAGTGTTCTTGCAAGTAGCGTGCAAAGGGTTCTAGGCCTGTTTTATCCCATACAGAAAGAAAGGCCGTGGGGCGATCGGCGGGGGTAGCGGTCATCATCATCATATCGTGTGCGTCTCCTTATTGTATTAGATAGTGTCGTCACGAGGTCAAGAATGGAGGAAATTCAAGGAAAAACAAACGGCTTTTGAGGCGTGTACACAGAAGTTACCCATTATAGCCCTTATGACGACACTATCTAGATTTAGTTTATTAGGAAACACACACCATCATGGGTGAAATTAATTTAACTTTTTTACTGATTCTTGTCAGTTTTTTAGTGTTTGTTCAACTACTGAAGCGTGTATTTTTTCAACCCATGGCCACGTTGTTTGAGCGTCGCCAAGCCGAGCTTGAGGCAATTCGTAGCGAAGCCGATAGGCTTACTGCTGAATACCTAGAGCTGGAAACCGCCTTAGAGGCTCAACAAGCTAGCCAACGTTTAGCATTGCGTCAGCAGTGGGAAGACGCTCAAAAGCAGATTGATCAAACGCATGAAGCAGCCGTAACGCAGCTAAAACTAAAGAATGACGAGCTTTTGCGTGAACACAAAGCCGCCGTTCTGGGGCGTTACCAACAGTCGCATCAACACATGCAACAAACATTGCAAGGGCTTATTCAGAAAGGCCTGCAACAATTGTTACCGAGCCTTATCAAACAATAACCCCTCCTCAGAAACGTTTTGTTTCCTTGCCTCTGTCTTGTCGTTAATCTGTTGTGGAAGAACATACACATGGAACATTCTTTTATAGAGTATCTTTTAGAATCTAACCTCATTAACTTTTTGATTGTGGTGTTAGGCTTGAGCGTTGTTGCCTCTAAGGCTGGTATTGGCGATAAACTTTCGGCGTCTCAAACCTTAATTTCTAAAGAGTTTGAAGATGCTCAGCAGTTGCAAAACGAGATTGCTTTAAAAGTGGCAAAGGCCAAAAAAGCGCTTGCCTCTTTAGAGCAACAGTACGCCACACAACAGCAACAACTGCACCACGATATTGAACATTATAAAACGCATAAGCACACCGTACTTGAAACCACCACTCGTGAGAGTTCTCTAAAAGTGCAACGCACCAACGAGTTACTGAGCAACGAATACGCTGAACGTTTGTTAAATGAAACCGTTCACGCATTGGAAGCAGAGATGTTAGCCCAAACGCAAGAACAACTGAGTTTCGCTGAACGGTCAGAGGCTTTGATGTGGCATTGGATTTCTGTGCTTGAACAACAGTTGCCCAAGGTACACCGTTTGCTGAATGAGCAAGTGTCTACGCAAGATCAAGCCACCTGTGTTGAAGAGCATTATGCGTTGGCGTTGTGGTGTCAGGCCAATCAGCAGCAGGTCGCTCACGAGGTACACCAATCGCTTTCGGCTATTGGTGCGTTGATTGCCGAGCATCCTGCCATGCAAGCCTTTTGTCAGGCTCCCCACATCTCCGCTACTGAAAAACAATGCTTGTTAGATGAACTATTGCAGGCCACACAGGCACCACGTTTGTTGCAACAGTTTATGAAGCTCGTAATTGAAGCGGGACGTCTCCCTCAACTGCCTCGGATGTATGATGCCTTTCAAGCCTTTGCGGCTCAACAGGGTGGACATCTCGTTGTGGCGTTGCGTACCTCTCACCCCCTTTCTCAACCCCATCAGCAACAGCTGGAGGCCGTTCTAAAAACCGCCTTACACGTCAGCGATGTCTCGTTTGAGATACACGTGGATGCCTCGTTGGTTCATGGTCTTTCGTTAGTGGTGCATGGCTTTAGAATGGATGCCAATGTGCGTTCTGGCTTGCAACAATTAACGACTCACATGTTAGCGAACTAACATGCTTTCACTCTACCTTGTTTTGTTTCCTGTTTTTGGCAATGAAGGATACTCACCATGCCTACCCTAAACCCATCCGAGCTAAGCTCGCTTTTAGAACAAAAACTCTCTTCTTTTGAACAACGCCTAGAAACCGATTCCATTGGTAGTGTGGTTCAAGTCGGCGATGGTATCGCTCGTGTTCATGGTCTTCGTGCAGCAATGGCTGGCGAATTGGTTGAATTTGATAATGCGAACCACACCAAGGGCATGGTTTTTAACCTTGAACAAGACAGTGTCGGTATCGTTATTTTAGATGAGTACCTCAGTGTGATTGAAGGGCAAACAGTGCGTTGCACGGGTAGCATTGCTTCTATTGGGGTAGGCGATGCCTTTTTGGGTCGTGTGGTGGATCCCTTGGGGCGTGCGGTGGATGGCAAAGGTGCTATTCATGCCAACGAAACTCGCCCTATTGAACGTAAAGCTCCTGGCATTATTGATAGAAAATCCGTGCATGAACCGATTTTAACTGGGGTTACTGCCGTGGATGCCATGATTCCCATTGGTCGTGGCCAGCGTGAATTAATTATCGGCGACCGCCAAACAGGGAAAACAGCCTTGGCCTTGGATACCATTATCAACCAAAAAGGCAAGGGTGTCATTTGTATTTACTGTGCCATCGGTCAAAAGAACTCGACAGTTGCTCAAATTGTTAAAACCTTGGAAGATAACGGGGCGTTAGATTACACGATTGTTGTGTCTGCGGGTGCTACCGATCCTGCTCCTGTTCAGTTTTTAGCCCCTTACGCCGCCGTTACCTTGGGCGAATATTTTATGGAACAAGGTAAGCATGTGTTGGCCGTGTACGATGATCTCTCCAAGCACGCCGTCGCTTATCGGGCAATGTCGCTCTTGTTGCGTCGTCCTCCAGGTCGTGAAGCTTACCCTGGCGATGTCTTCTACTTGCACTCTCGCTTATTGGAGCGTGCTGCCAAATTGAGTGATGAAAAAGGTGCTGGTAGCTTAACGGCCTTGCCCATTATTGAAACTCAAGCGGGCGATGTGTCGGCGTATATTCCTACCAACGTCATTTCCATTACCGATGGTCAAATCTTCTTAGAGTCGGATTTGTTCAACTCGGGGATTCGTCCAGCCATTAACGCAGGTATTTCCGTCTCTCGGGTTGGCTCAGCAGCTCAAAGCAAAGCCGTCAAATCGGTAGCGGGTCAGTTGCGTTTGGCCTTGGCACAGTACCGTGAATTGGAGGCCTTCTCTCAATTCGCTTCTGATTTAGATGCAACCACTCAAGCCCAGTTGCGTCGTGGTCAGCGTTTGGTCGAACTCTTAAAGCAGGGTCAGTATGTGCCTTTGTCGGTATCAGAAATGTACACGCTCTTGTTAGGTGCTAACAAAGGCGTGCTAGATAAGCTCGCTACAGATCAAGTGGCTCCATTCAAAACAAAGTGGATGGAGGAGTTGAACACTCGTTATTCCGAGTGGGTAGAGCAAATCAACACTGGCGACAAACCATCCGATGCAGTGAACACGGCCATCTTAGAAGCCATGACGAGTTGTGCCGATGCCCTGTTGGCCTCTTTGGAAACAGCCTCCTAGCCTGAGCCGTTGGCTCGTTTGTTCAGTGGAGTCACGAGGTAAGCGTTTGTTTAAACCAGCGTGACTCCGCTTAAAAATGTAAGTAGAGGTTACGAAAAAAGTTTCAGGCGAGTTGATAACGAGGCGTTGAAGAGTTTGAATTGAGGCGTGTACAGTGACGTACAGTGCGAGATTCAATGTCGAAACAACGAAGTTAGCGACCCATCAAACCTTTTTTCTCACGCTCGTAAGAGGATGATTGTTTCTCATGCCCAACTTAAAAGATATCCGTCGCCGAATAAAATCGGTTAAAAGTACTCAAAAAATAACATCCGCCATGCGAATGGTGGCCGCGGCCAAAGTTCGTAAAGCAGAACATAAAATGAAGGATGCTCGGCCTTACACCACTCAACTCATTAAAGTGTTGCTAACGGTGTTGGGTAAATTGCAGCAACAGGCTTCTGCTTTAAGCGATTCTCAGTTTGTGGAGTTGCTGTACCCTCGCGTGCAAAAGCGTGTTGCTTTAGTGGTCATCACCTCCGACCGTGGCTTATGCGGTGCCTACAACGGCAACGTTATTAAAGAGGCCTCCCGAACCATCGAGGCTCTCAAAGCCGAAGGTAAATTGCCCAGCTTGTTTTTAGTGGGCAATAAAGCCATTCAAACCTTGCCCAAGCGTTTTCCTGATCTCCCCCTGTTGGGGCAGGTTCACGGCCTAGGCACAGAGGTTGATCCTCGTCAAGTACACACCATGGCCACCACCTTGGTCTCTGCTTTCAGTAATGCTCAAGTAGATGGTATTCAGGTGGTGTTTACCAAGTTTCGTTCTATGGTTAGCTATCAAGTTCAAAACTTTCCGTTGTTTCCACTAAGTACCGAATCGATGGAAACACTGTTAACAACCTATGGTGTTGACAAAGATGAACTATCAACCTCGCAGAGTACTGCGGAGCTTGATATCGATCCATCGCCATCTCAAGTGCTGGATACGTTAATTCCCATGTTTGTAGATCGGGTCATTTTAGCGTGTCTGTTGGAATCGATTGCCAGTGAGCTAGCGTCACGAATGACGGCGATGGCCAACGCTTCAGACAACGCCAAAAAAGTAATTCATACGCTATCTCTGCAATATAATAAAGCACGTCAAGCATCCATTACGCAAGAAATTATGGAAATTGTTGGCGGTGCCAATGCTTTGGCAGGCTAATCAGCCAAACACCCTAATAGCCAACGAGGTTCCTCTCGTTGGTTATCGATAAGTTTTGTTATGTTAACCCAAGGCTTTAAATGTCGCTTTAATGTTTCCTTGAACATTTTTTCTAACTGATTCAAGTTCGGCAGTCACCATTTGGTACTGAGTTGTTAACCGCTCTAACTGTAGTTGCAACCCTTTATCCACTTGTTGAATGGCGGCGATCCGTTGTTGAAGCTGAGAATAACGAGGCGAGCCAGGCTCCAACGATTCACTCAAGTTAAACAACAGGCCAACACTGTTACTCATTTGGGCTCGTACTTGGTTAATATACAATTGTTGCATTTCTATGTCATTTTTCCGAGCCGTTAAAATAAGTACTCGTGCCTGCGACGCAGCCAACCCCATGGTTTTTAATCCTTCACATATTAAGTTGTCTCCACAACTAAACTAGTTTGTTAATGCACTTTTCGGAATAATTACGCTCGTTCTTAACAGATTGTTACAGTTCGTTACCTCTAGGGAGGGGGTCTATGTCTTCTGAGCTTTCACAACTACTCCAAGCCGAAAGGCTCCCCAACACCATTCCTCCAGAGTTGCTTTTTCAGGTGCTGCTGTTAGGTCAACTAGGGGTACAGGTGTTTAATAACTGGCGACGACAAACGGGGTTTCATGTTTTAGATTTGAGTAACCTCGATTTAAGTGACTTAAACCTTAGTGGTATTAACCTAAGCAGTGTTAACTTAAATGACTGTAGCTTTGAAGATACGCTACTCAAGGAATCGACCTTAATTTACACGGTGTTTCGTGATTGCTATCTTTTTAATACGAACTTTTACCAAGCAACGTTACAAGAAGCCGATTTTACCAATGCCGTGGCTATGAATGCTTGCTTTGATGGTGTGGATGCTAGTGAGGCCTGTTTTCATCGCACTGATTTAACCAGTGCCACCTTTCGTGATGCCACCTTAAACGCCACCGATTTTTCAGGTGCCATTCTAACAGATGCGGTGTTTCAAGGAGCCGATTTAGGCAGTATCTTAATATCCCCTAAAACCCGCTTGGTTTATTGCAATACGTTTGATGCCATTCATGTATCAAAAGCTTTTGAGGCTCAACGCCGTCAACAAGAAACGGAACTTTAGGAAGCCCCCTCTCTCATGACTCCATTAACCCCATCCCCGATACAAAAAGAGTTTTTATTACAAGCGGAACACTTGTGCCGAGGTGCCGAACTCATTCCCGCCAATGTAGAGTTTTTAGCCCGTCGTTTACAAACAGCGGTTGAAACGCAAACCGCCCTTCGGGTAAAACTGGGCTTGGATCCCACCCGTCCTGATTTACACTTGGGGCATGCCGTGGTGCTTAAAAAACTACGAGCGTTTCAAGATTTAGGGCATCAAGCCGTGTTGATTATCGGCGATGCGACGGCTACCATTGGCGATCCCTCTAGTAAAAACCAGACTCGCCCCCCCTTAACCGATGAAGAAGTCGCCATCAATGCCGAAACGTATTTGGCTCAGGCGGGTAAAATTATTTTAACCGACAAAGCGGAGATCGTCCGAAACAGTACCTTTTTTAAGCCCATGGGTTTATCCCAGTTGTTGCAACTCATGGCTCAAATGACGGTTGCCCAAATGTTGGTTAGAGAAGATTTTGCTAAACGTTATGCCAACGGTACAGCTATTTCTCTGCATGAGTTTTTGTACCCGTTGATGCAAGGTTACGATTCTGTCATGGTTAAGGCGGATATCGAGCTAGGCGGTACAGATCAGCGATTTAATAACTTGGTTGGCAGAGATTTACAACTGGCTTACGCTCGTTTGCAGGGGCTACCCGAACCCACACCGCAACAGGTGCTCCTCCTCCCCTTGCTGGAAGGAACCGATGGCAAGGTGAAGATGTCGAAATCCTATCCAGAGCATTGCATCAATTTTACCGATACCCCGAACGATTTGTTTGGCAAAATTATGTCGATTCCTGATAGTTTAATTTTGCGTTATGAAACCTTGCTCACTCCCTTACCAGTAGAGCAACTGGAACAGCATCGTGAATGGCTAGAAAATCCTGAAAAACATCAAATTAACCCGCGTGATTTGAAGGTGAACTTGGCCAAGTTTGTGGTGGCTATGTTTCATCCTGCCCACTGTGCCGAAGAAGCCGAAACGGCCTTTGTAAATCAGTTTAAAAACAAAGCCTTGCCAGAGGATATTCCCACTCACACCCTTTCTTTAGGCGAGCATTCGTTGGTGCAAGTGTTAGTAGAGACGGGGTTGGCCACGAGCAAAAGCGAGGCACGGCGTTTAATTCAGGGGGGCGGAGTCAAGCTCAACGGCGATGAAAAACTCACGGATGTGGAGGCCTTGCTTTGCGTGACGATAGAGACACCGTTGGTTTTACAGGCAGGTAAGCGTAAGTTTGTGCGTCTTATGGCTGAAGCACACGTTTAGAAGTAGGCCTCCGTATGGTTGATGTTCGTTCATTAGAGCCTGGCTCGTCTCTTTCAGTAGAGACCATTGCTTCTTTGCATACCTCTGTCATGTTGCAAGAATGTTTAGCGTTTCTGCATCTTTCTGCAGGCCGTGTGTATGTGGATGGAACCCTTGGGCTGGGCGGACACAGTTTGGCCATTAGCGAGGTGCTTAGCACCTTGGGCGGCGGAATACTGATTGGGGTCGATCAAGATCCGACGGCGTTGGCGTTGGCGACACAACGGATTCAGGAAAAAACACGAGCCGATTCCGCCGCCACCCCTGCACGATTTTTACCGATAGCCAGTAATTACAGTACCTTGGCTCTCCAGTGGCAGCAACTTCGATCAACGGAACCCAGCCTTCCTGAAAGAGTCAATGGGGGGCTATTGCTCGATTTAGGCGTTTCTTCCATGCAGTTGGATCAGGCCGAACGTGGGTTTAGCTTTATGCGTTCGGGGCCGCTAGATATGCGGATGAATCCGCAGGATAACACCCTAGCAACAGCCGCAGAGATTCTAAACACTTGGGATGAAACCGCTTTGGCAGATTGCTTTTTTCTGTACGGTGAAGAGCAGTTTTCACGTTCCATTGCTCGGGCCATTGTCAACGATCGCCAACAAGCCCCGTGGAAGGAAACCTTACCTTTGGCACAATTGATTGAGCGGGTGTACCGTAGCCAACAACGAAAACGGGGTAAAAAGCAAGAAGGTAAGCACCCCGCCACTCGAGTGTTTCAAGCTTTACGCATTGCCGTGAATGGTGAACTCAACCATTTGCAAGCCTTACTAACGAGTCTGCCGAGCCTGATGGCGAGTGGTAGCCGAGTGGTCATTCTCACGTTTCATTCTTTGGAAGATCGCTTGGTAAAACAGCAGTTCAAACAGTGGGCAACTCGTTTTACCCCCAACCCCTACTACCCTGATGAACCCCCAGCCCAAGAGCCGATTGTCAAACTCATCTCAAAAAAGGCGGTATTGCCTACGCCTGAAGAAATTGAGCGAAATCCTCGTTCACGCAGTGTCAAACTACGGGTGGTCGAGTTTCTGTAACCTTCTCCAGTAAAAGTAAGGCCAAGGGGCTTGCCTGCTGAAACCCGCTTTCACTATGCGAGTATCCCAATGTCTGATGCCCATTGAGCGTAAGCATACGCAACAAGGTCTCATCACTCAGATTCCACGCTTGCTTCAATAGGCGGGCTTCTTCCCACACATTAAGGGTTGGGCAACTCAACAAGCTATCGGTGCCAAAACAAAGCAAGTTGGCTTCTAACAGTGGTGCCAAGGCGTTTTTATCTGGTAAACGACCATGCAACCACTCATTTGAACGAGGACACAACACCACCGAACGCCCTTGAGAGGCTAGGTAAGAACTTTCATCGTGCGTGAGGTGCAAGCCGTGAGCCAGATGAAAAGGCGTACCCGCACTGGGAAACACGCCCGATGTTAGCCACGCCTCTAGGGGCGAGGGGTGAGAACAAGGCGGATGAAAGAGATTCGGCAAAAACGATTGCCCTAATAAGGCTTCGTGAACACGATGAGGCCCCTGTTGAAAAGCCACAGGAGGCGAGGCGAAGGCTTGTAAGTAAGCACGTTCTTCAGGGAGTTCGGCCCAATGGCTATGTTGTGCCGCTGTTGGCCAACGCTGGGTAAGGGCTTGCCATGCCGTACGACTCACGTTGTAAGGGCTATGAGGCGAAAATCCCACCTTGAAGGAGGGCGAGCCTGTCGCCTCCATGGTTTGCAAGGTCTGTTTTGCTTGCTCAACGCGTTGCTCAATCGTCTTCAGCCAAGCCGAAAGCTCGGAAGCATCGGCATCGGCAGGGTGAAAGA
Organism: Vampirovibrionales bacterium; assembly: GCA_046080465.1. Lineage (GTDB taxonomy): Bacteria > Cyanobacteriota > Vampirovibrionia > Vampirovibrionales > JAJTHC01 > JBJTUB01. The sequence goes on from JBJTUB010000023.1 coordinate 26,427, forward strand.
CTTCTAAATAGCCCACACCGCTAACGCAGGGCAGAGTCTGCTGTTGAGATGCTTTCAGCCAGTACAGCCAAGGTTCGGCGGTGCGAGCAATGTCGCCAATTGTCCCCGTGCCACAAGCGATTAAGGCATCCACCGCCTGCTTTAGCCCGTGGGTTCGTTGCTCTGGTGATGCCGATTGATTTAAAGCGACTACCTTCAACAACCAATCGGCCATGTGTTGATCAGGGGCGATGGCTATCGGCGTTTCTTCAAGAGATAACTCCAGATGGGTATGAGCATTCACCAACGGCGGTATTCCAACAGCATCAAGAAAGCAGGCAATGGTCGGCTGGTTTTCAACGGCTTCCAAAGGCACATGAGCGTGAGACTGCTGCAGGTGGTGGGTGGTGGGTTCTAGCTCAAACAACACATTGGGTTGCCAGCCAAATTCGCCCATCCACACCCACGGAAGCCACACCCCCGTGATTGTCTTGGAAGAGGTCTGGCTGTTTAGGGCGTGATGACACCATTGTACCGTAGGCGTGTACTGAAACAACGTCGACCACGGTGGCGATACAGGCGACCTACGCCTCACAGAGTTAAGCCCTTTTCCAGGGTTTTAAGTAGGCCTCCACTCGTTTAGGATCGAGTGTGTTGGTGCTATAAGGCCAAGGCTGTTGCCAGCTCGGCTGTTGGGTGTCTCGTTGAAACGGCGATTCTTGATCGGCATCCACAGGGGCTAACACCAAACCACAGGTTTGAGGAGGCAAGGCTTGACCTGTCTCAGGCATCAGTAACCATAGTGGAAAATGAGGCGATTCGGTGGTAGGTTCCACACCCGCATCAAAACACACATAGGCCTTGAGGTAAGGCGGATGTTGCCCTTGCTGATCCAGCCATTCACTGGGGCTATTACACATAATTTGTTGCACCCACACAGGCTGAGTTAACAGATCAAACTGGCGAAGTAAGGCCTCTAGGTGAACCACATCCTCGTTTTTCAAGTAGGTATGCCCACACAAAAACTGAACAACGCCTAAGGTTAACAACACGCACGCCTTTTCCATCTCGCCAAAGGCAACCCGCAACCCAAGCTGAACATGCGGTAGAGCTTGCCCCAACTGATGACACAGCGTGCTTAAATGCAACCATTCTCGTTGATCGTTGTAGCCAGGGGCGGCTTCAAAGGCATGATACACATCTAAAATAAGATGATTGCACCCCGCAGAACTCAGAGCCAAGGCTTCTTGAGTTAAGCGTTGAATTGCTTTTTGTGCATCCTGAACAGAAAGCGAGCTACCCAACAAGGCAGGGCAATGTAAATGACCAACAAATTGATGTTCCATACCAAGCTTTCTGCTTAAACGCTAGCCACAGCCGTTTTCATATCAAAACGAATACCCGCATCACGCATACGTTGCAAGGCTTCACGCAGGCGAGCCTCGCCCACGGTTAAAGCCACACGGAAGAAGCCTTCGCCACAACTGCCATAGCCCGTCCCTGGGGGAACCACAATACCGCAAGTTTCCAGCATCAAATTAGCAAACTCAACACTGCTCATCCCAGTGGGTACAGGAACCCACAAATAAAACGTCGCGGCAGGTAGAGGTAAGGTCCAGCCTAACTCTCGCAAACCTTCTACAAACAACGTGCGACGCGCGCCATAAATGGCATTTAAATCTTGAATCAGCTCATCGCTACGGTTCAGGCCTTCGGCTCCAGCACGCTGAATGGCGGTAAATACGCCACTATCCGTATTGTTTTTTACAATGCTTAAAGCTTTAATCGCCGCAGGGTTCCCCACAGCAAACCCAACCCGCCAGCCAGTCATGTTGTACATTTTAGAAAGCGAAAAGAACTCAATGCACACGTCTTTCGCCCCTTCAACACTTAAAAAACTAGGGGCACGGTAGCCGTCAAAGGTCATTTCACTGTAGGCGTTATCGTGGCAAAGCACAATATCATGCTCTTTACAAAAAACCACGGCTTTTTGCATAAACGCTTCATCGGCAATTGCCCCTGTTGGGTTGTTTGGATAATTCAAAAACAACAGTTTAGCACGCTTCGCAATATCGGCAGGAATACTGTCTAAATCGGGTAGAAAGTTAGCTTCGGGCGTAAGGGGCAAGGTGTAAGGTGTTCCACCGCACAAAAGGGTATAATTATTGTACACAGGGTAGCCAGGCGAGGGACACAGCACCACATCGTTTTCATTTTCAATGTAGGCCAAAATAATATGGGCAATGCCTTCTTTACTACCAATCAGGCCTAGGCATTCTTGGTTGGCATCCACGCTCACCCCAAAACGATTCTGCATCCAGTTGCAAGCCGCCGTACGAAACTCTAACGAGCCTTCGTTGGCAGGGTACTGATGAGTGCTGGCATCAGGCACGGCCTTGAGCATGGCCTCTACAATAGGCTGAGGCGTGGGTAAATCGGGGTCGCCCACACCTAAGGAGATAATATCGGCCCCCCGAGCCTTGGCTTCGGCTTTTTTGCGATCCAGTTCAACAAACAAATACGGGGGCAATTTACTGAGGGTTGAGGAAGGTTGCGGCATACTAAAAAACCTTTAATTCAAGCAGATGGAAATCCAAAAGGATACACTAAAACACTATCTATTTAATCGGAAACACGCCCACAATTCAAGCCATAATTTTCAACATTTTTTAAAACAATCTTAAACAACCTGTATCAAACTCTTTACCTTCACAGGAGACCCTAAAAATCAGAGTTCTCGAAGACGATGCACCGTGATTGGCAAGTCGGCAGCTAAACAAATTTGTTGATTCGGACGAAGGAAAATCACTTTCATTTAACTATAGAAGCCTCTGAAAAAGGGTTTTTCGAGGTCTCTACGCTCATCGTTTCGCATTGCCCTACGGGCAATCTTGAGAGGCCGGGGCGTTCGCCCACACAGTGAGGAGGAACCATCTCAATTCTTACGCAAGATCCTCATTGTGAAAAACCTCTCAAAGGCTTCCCCCTTCAGTATTTATAGGGGCTTCGCCCCTATAAACTCCATTTTTTAGCTTTTTACGCTTCTAGTGTTCGGTGTTTCATTGCACGTCCGAATGGGCTTTTGCAGAGTTTTCTATAGTTAAATTCTTATTTTTCCGAACACGTTTATATTCTTTCGTTCACCAAACTCAAGTGGGGGGCAACGGGGCGTTAGCCCCCGTTAATAACTTAGGGGGGAGCGTTGTAGAGAGTTTTTTCACAATGAGGATCTTGCGTAAGAATTGAGATGGTTCCTCCTCACTGTGGGGGCGAACGCCCGGGCCTCTCA